>JBEBJM010000105.1:0-1505 GCA_040079895.1 Nitrospira sp. | reverse complement strand
GTCTATTAGTTATGACAAAAAACTATAAAGATATAAAAATAAATCCCCTTCCAGAAAGAGAGGTGGAAATTATCGGCACAATAACAGCAGAGAAAATGTCTCTTATGAGAGAGAAAGCTCTTAAAAAACTAAAAGAGGGTTTGGAGTTACCAGGTTTTAGAAAAGGCAACGCTCCAGATTCTTTGGTTGCTCAAAAAATCGGTGAAGGAACACTACTAGAAGAAGCGGCTGAAATCGCACTAAACGAAGAGTACCCAAACATACTAGAAGAACACAACATAGACGCCATAGGCAGACCAGAAATATCTATAACCAAAATAGGTTTGGGGGCTGATATGGAGTTCAAGGTAAAAACAGCTCTAATTCCAGATGTGAAATTAGCGGAATACAAGAAAATCTCAGCCGGTATCTCGCCTACGCCTCGCGAAGGCAATGAAGAGAAGGCGTTAGCTACGACAGACAAAGAAATTGAAGATGTTATAGAAAACATAAGACAGAATATTGCTCACGAAAAAGTTCACTCTGAAGCTGGCGGTGGGGAAAAACACGATCACAGAAAAGTTGAGGACTCCGACCTACCTATCGTTGACGATGATTTTGCCAAAATGATCGGTGGGTTCAAAGATGTCGCTGAATTGAGAGAGAAAATAAAAGAAAACTTGTCAGCAGAGAAAGCATTGAAAGAAAAAGACAAGAAAAGAACAGAGATACTAGAGGCAATAATGGAAAAATCAACAATAGACCTTCCAAAAATCATCATAGACGGTGAAATGGAAAAAATGTTAGCTCAATTCAAAGACGATATAGCAAAATCCGGCATAACATACGAGGAATACCTAAAACACATAAAGAAAACTGAAGATGATCTACGTTCAGAATGGAAAGAAACAGCTCTAAAGCGAGCAAAATCTCAAGTTATACTAAACACCATAGCAAAAGATGAAGGAATCGCTCCAAAAGAAGAGGATATAAAGAAAGAAATGGAAAACATCCTCGCTCACTACAAAGACGCAGATCGTTTCCGAGTTCGTATGTATGTAGAGACTTTTATGACAAACGAACTTGTTTTCCAGTTTTTAGAAAATCAGAAATAAACTCTGTAGAAAAAGTGCCTGTTCGGTGATATGAATACTTGGTATTCAAGTTGGTATAAATAACTAATCCTGCCAACCAGATTCTGAATAAATTTCTCCTTTTTTATATCTATCTAAAGCCTCTTTTGTTTTTGGAACCATATTCTGAGGTAGAGAGTTGATATCAAACCAACCGATGTCATCACACAGATCTGGTTCTTTTATCTCTGGTTGACCATCGTATTTATCTGTAAGAAAATAAAATTCAAAATATTCACCAAAATCACTAAGCCTATGAATAACATGTACAAGAGACAGATCTTCTTCTTTTATAACCAAACCCTCCTCCTCTAAAGTCTCTCTGCAAATTGCTTTTTTTAATGTCTCGGATCCGTCTACTTTACCAGCAGGACCTTCGTAGTGATTAGGGAA
>JBEBJM010000104.1:0-1584 GCA_040079895.1 Nitrospira sp. | reverse complement strand
CGGCTAACATTCCTGTTTTGGGAACAGGCGACTCCGGGTTCGAATCCCGGCACTCCGACGAAGTTTTTAAACCATTTCCGGAAACATGTTATGTTTCCGTGGTCTCTCTGAGAAGGCGATTCCGAGTTCGAATCTCGGCACTCCGACAATTTAAAATGGTATTTATTAGGAAAACTGAAGATTTTGTTTGTGAAAAATGCGGTTTTTTTGTAGAAGGTAACGGCTACACAAACCATTGTCCTCAATGTTTATGGTCAAAACACGTTGATATTTTCCCCGGAGACAGGGCGGGGAAGTGCGGAGGCATGATGAAACCTATTTCTATAGAGAAAAAGGGTAAAGAATACACAATACTACACAAATGTACCGTTTGTGGTTTTGAAAAACCAAACAAGGCGGTCAAAGAGGATAGCTTTGATATGATCGTTCAGGTTTCTGCGGAAAAAGCCAAGCTACTTTAGGGAGTTTTCTAGAACTTTAGTTAGTATGGGTGCTGTTTTCTGGTTGAACTTGTCGGCAAACTCTACTGGATCTTGTGATACAAACTGGTTTAGAGCCATACTAAGTTCTTCTTGGAGTGCTCTGTTTATATGAGCCAGTGTTATGGCGTTTAGTTCTCTGTCGCTTGTTTCTGGGGCGTTAGTGCTCGTAGATATGATTCCTATGAGAGAAAAGTCTCTGTCTACGACTAGGCCACCAGATGATCCACGTTGTGAAAGTATGGTGCCTCCTATAGAAATAAGGTCGTTTTCACCATTTTTGAAAGTAAATATGTTTTGTATTTTTGTTATGGCGCTAGCTACGTTAAGGTTTTGGTTGATTGTTATTCCCCCCAGAAAACCAGCTGGATACGCCACCAATACCACAGGCTCATTTATTTCCAAATCTTCTCTAACATTCATCTTTATATAAGGGAAAGTGTCTGGAAGTTTGTTGTTGTTTACGTCTCCTGTTATGCGCAGAAAGGCAAAGTCGTTTTCTCCCGTGCCCTTAGGGTTTTCATCTTTCAAGGTTGATTTGTTTGCGCTTATCCATTCTGGTGAGATGTAAACTAACTCTAAGTTGTATTTGGGTAGGGCGGGACTACCTGTTCTCGCGTAGCACTGCAAATAATCCTTCTCGCGAAGATCTTTTAGCAAAAAGAACTGACCAATATGTGCGTTTGTTAGTATGAGGCCTTTTGGTGTCACAATAGCTCCGGTTCCAGATAGGGGAGACAGACTTCCACCTTTTGTTGAGCAAAATATGTTTACGGTGGCTTTTCTGGCAAAATCGTTCATAGCTTCAAAGTCTGGATCAGTTTTCGTTTCCTTTTGTACAGGAGGAGTTGTTTTTTCTATACTTTTTGTTTTTTTGATAGGAGTTGTACTAGCTATTTTTGTATTTGATTTTGTTTTTTCTGTCGAAGTTGCTTTTGTTGCTATAACTTCGTTTGGTTTTTTTGGGATACTCGTTTCTGTTTTTTGTACCGGAGCAACGTATACTACGGGTTTAGGAGAAAAAATACCTCCGATCAAAATAATAGGAGCAAGTATAGTGGAGATAAAACTTTTTATGAACATACCTATATTGTAGCACTTATAT
>JBEBJM010000103.1:0-1607 GCA_040079895.1 Nitrospira sp. | reverse complement strand
GTAGTAGACCCCACCCCACCGATGGCCTTTTTATATACAGTTTCATAACCCGCATCCAGCAAAACCCGCTCTATCCCCATTAGCGTAAAGCGTCGGAAGTCATATTCGTCGTGTACGTGATATAAGAAAGGAACGGTAATAATAATTTCACCTCCAGGTTTCAAGATATTAAATAATTGCCTGATATAGTCGAGATGCTCAGTATGTTCAAATACTTGAGTTGCCAGTACGTAGTCAAACTTTTGATTAAGCTCTGGGATTACACCTCCAACAATTTGGATGTCGACTTCTTTTGTATACTCCAAGTCTGCTCCTATATAGTCCGTAGTTTCTTTAAAGTCCGCCTTAAAAGGTTTGGTTCCACATCCAAAATCAAAAACAGATCCAGACCTTTTTTGCAGCAAGGACTTAAGCTCTGGATAGAGTTTATACATCGCCATATATTGATAGTGAAAGACATTGAGATTAGTCCCTGTCCCACATAGCAAACCATATAACTCACGAGATGCTTGAGTTAGGCTTTTTGGTCGTGGTGCCATATTTAAAACGATTGTATCACAGGACAGTTAAGTCATGTTTGGTATACTTTCGTGATGACAAAAGACAAACGCTTTGGTTTTGGAAAAAATTGGAAAGACTTCCTAAATACCCTTGATGACGAAAGAATAACCGAGGCAGAAAAGTCACTTAAAAACATGTTGGGGTTAGAAACCCTAAAAGGTAAAACATTTCTAGATATAGGTTCTGGTTCTGGTCTTTTTAGCCTAGCCGCTTACCGACTAGGTGCGACAGTCTATTCGTTTGATTACGATATCAATTCTGTAGAATGCACAAAGATGTTACGAGAACGTTATGCAAAAAACGACCCACTATGGAAGGTTGAACAAGGGTCGGTTTTGGACGATGAGTACTTAAAGAAAATCCCAGAAGCAGATGTGGTGTATTCTTGGGGGGTACTTCACCACACAGGCAATATGTATACTGCTCTACAAAACACACAAGAGAAAGTAAAAAACGGCGGGACTCTCTTTATTGCGATTTATAATGATCAAGGCGCGATGTCACGAATTTGGACCAAGATTAAAAAAACTTACCACGCACTCCCTACATTCCTGAGACCAGTATTTGTCTGTTTCCTTGTAGTGATTGAAGAAACACAGCTATTTATAAGAAAATGTATTTCACTTAAAAACCCACTACCGTTTAAACGATGGGTAGACAAGAAAAAAAGTCGTGGAATGTCTATGTGGTACGACTGGGTAGATTGGGTAGGAGGATATCCTTTTGAAGTTGCTCGACCAGAACAAATTATGGAACCACTTATGGAAAAAGGTTTTACACTTACAAAGCTTATCACCAAAGCGGGAGGTCATGGATGTAACGAATACGTATTTATTAAAAATTAGTTATGGATATAGTACGCAGCATCTATAAAGCAGTTCGAAGATTCTTGTTTGGTTATGTGTTGCCGGTTTTTAACCCCTCTAATGCACGAGTCTGTCCGTGTTGCACATGGTCAGGACAAAAATTTTTATCATTCGGAAAACCCAAACGACTTGAAGCACAATGTCCACGATGTGGTGCACTAGAACGGCAACGTCTATACA
>JBEBJM010000102.1:0-1612 GCA_040079895.1 Nitrospira sp. | reverse complement strand
ATTATTTCTTTGTTACGAATATCTAAAGACAAGGTCTTCATATGCTCCTTGTTCAACCAATCTAGTTTTTCTGGGTTAAAAATACCTCCACCTTTTTGGATTTTAGTTATATCAAATAGTTTTATAAGTTCATCCAAAGAAAAAACTTCTTGCTCACCGCCCGGATTCCAACCTATAAGTGCCATAAAGTTGAGCAGAGTTTGTGGAAGGTAGCCTCTATCTTTGTAGTCAGTTACAGGTAGTGCGCCTTTTCTTTTTGAAAGTTTTGTTCTATCTTCAGCCAAAACCAAAGGCAAATGAGCGTATTTTGGAACATCTATACCTAAAGCTTCATGAATAAGAATCTGTCTTGGTGTATTTGGTATATGATCTTCTCCACGTATAACATGAGTCACGCCCTCGTTATGGTCATCAACGATCACCGCCAAGTGAAAAAGCGGTTCTGTCAGAGACTTGGCTATAACAAAATCTCCCAGATCAGTTGTATCTGTTTCTATTTTTCCACGAACCAAATCATCAAAAACCACAACTTTTTTAGGATTTCTAAACCTGACGATTTCTTTTATTGTGCCAGAACCATCTTTTGCTTCTTCTTTTGAAATATAAGCTTTGTCCTCTCTTATCAATTTTTCTAGAGTTTCTGTGTGGTCTTTTATGTTTTCGCTTTGTCTATAAAAAGCATCGTATTTTAAACCTAGCCACTCCAAAGACTCCAGTATGTTATCTTCGTACTCTTTTTTGCTTCTTTGTCGATCTGTATCTTCGATTCTCAAAATAAATTGCCCGTTATTTTTTCTTGCGTACAAAAAAGCGAAAACCGCTGTTCTGTAGTTACCCATATGCAAAAGACCCGTAGGTGACGGCGCAAAACGAGTTATTATTTTTTCATTTTTTTCATTCATTTTTCGTGTTCTAGGGCGATAGCAGTTATTTCTTGAGCAATCAAGTTTGCCGAATCTTTTCTAGCAAAATCTTTTGCTCCGGCGCTCATTTTTTCTATCTCTGCCTTGTCTCCCAAAATCCTGTCTATCTCTGAAAGCAGAACTCCGCTCGCTAGATTTTTTTCTTCTATAACTATTGCTCCTCCAGATCTGGCGTATGAGTAAGCGTTGGTTCTTTGGTCGTGAGAAGTAGGTTCTGGTATAGGAATAATAATAGACGGCTTACCCCACAAAGCAATTTCAAAAATAGTAGATCCTGCTCTAGATATGATTATGTTTGCAGCTCCAGCTGACATACGGAGATTTAAAACACTTAGATAAGCAAAAGGTTTGTATCTATCTTTGTTTGGGTTGTTTTGTAAAATAACATCGCGAGTTTCTTCTATGACTTTTATATTATTTGTTCCGACCTGATGAATGATTTGGTATTTTTCTACGAGTCTTGGTAGGACGTCTATTATTTTTTCATTTATAAACCTAGCACCTTGGGAACCGCCGAGTATAAGTATAGTGGGTATGTTTTTATCGAAACCAAAAAAGTTATATGAGTCTTCAGTTCCAGTATCTTGCACTTCTTTACGAATAGGACAGCCTGTGTATGCTGTTTTTTCCGCTGGAAAAAACTTTGAAGCTTCTGGATAAGATATGGCGATTCGTCTTGCAAACTTTCC
>JBEBJM010000101.1:0-1647 GCA_040079895.1 Nitrospira sp. | reverse complement strand
ACAGGATTTGAACCTGTGAGGGATTGCTCCCAACCGCGTTTCGAGTGCGGCGCATTAGACCACTCTGCCAATCCTCCATTAATTTTGATAGACTATAGCATAATTAACACAATGCGGAATTAGTTTAGTGGTATGACAGTCGCTTCCCAAGCGACAGACGCGAGTTCGATTCTCGCATTCCGCACAGATTATTTCTTTAAACAAGAAAAAACAAAAGCTGGTGGTATGTTTAGTGGTGTAAAGTCTATAGAAATAGAACCAAAAGTATCTTCTAACTCTTTTTGAGATTCCAGAGAGTACTGAAACTGAATATATTTGCCACCCGATACTAGCGAGTTATATGAGGACTTTAACAAACTAAACTTATCTTTGTTTTTTAAAACTGCTAGAGGTATTCCCGATACGATAACATCAACACTATTTTGTCCTAGATGTTTTTCCAAATTAACAGCTGACTCGTTGTATATTGTTATTCGTGAGTCTTTTATTTTATGGAGATCTCTATAGAAATCTTTATTTGTTTCAAAAACTATAAGCTTTGCATCCTTTCTCATTTTTCTTAACAACTCTTTTGTTATACAACCAGATCCAGGGCCGAACTCAACTATAACTAGAGCATTATCAAAATCCACCGGTTGGACCATTTTCTCTACCAAAAACTTTGAACTGGGAGCGACAGAACCTATCTCTCGCCAATTTTTCAAAAACTTATGTATAAAAAGTATATTCTCCATTATTTTTGCATTATACCACAAAGTTTCTGAAGAGCCGTTAAATCCGTCGATGTCAGTTTTTCATTGATCCCGTTGTTCAGTCTGTACATTATGGCTTTTGGATCATCGACATGCTCTAGTCCCAAAGCGTGTCCCAACTCGTGCGCCAAAACCCTAACCAGTTTCGATCTGTTATCGAACTGATATATATCTATTTCTCTACCATCTGGACCAGTCTTATAAACACCTTCATCAAACTCGCCACCGAGAGACGTGCCGACAGTGTTATATTTATCTACAACAATATTTAACTTTGAAGCCAGAGCGTTTAGAGAAACAGCTAGATTGTTTATTTCTCTAACTAAAATATTCAAACTATTCTGTATTGTATTTATTCTACCGGCCTCTGTGTTCAGATAATTTTTCTCTGTATTCAACCTATCAAAAGTCGCTTTATCAGCGCCACCTCGTCTGTTCGCCTTTAAAACTTCGGCTTCGTATGCGTTTTTCCTGATTTCAAAAGCCGATATAGCTGACTCTAGAGTTGCTTTTTGTATTCTGTATTCAGAGTTCAAGTCGTCATATCTGACTTTTTGTTGGTTGTACAAAGATTTGTTGTCATCAACTACAGCACCTATCTGATGCAACTGTTCTGTGGAAGCCTGACGTTTATCGTATATTAGATTTATTTTTATATTTCCGTCTTTAGTATATTTGAACAAATCCTTCCCCACTGGTTTTTCCCAGATTTTTTCAGCGTCGCTCATAGCTGACAAGAAATCTTTTTGAGATAAGCCAAAACGATCATCAAATGTGCCTATACTATAAGTTATCGCTATCTTGCACGGAAAATAGTCAGTGAAAGCTTGGCTCCAAATGCTGTATATTTTATCGCGATAAACAAAGGCTGAAAGTACAAATAGTAATATAAAAG
>JBEBJM010000100.1:0-1684 GCA_040079895.1 Nitrospira sp. | reverse complement strand
AGTATCTACGGAACCCGTGAAGGAGTGAGTAGAAAGAAAATTTTCAGCAGAAAATTATTCTGGTACTAGAAAAAAATATGAAGAGTAAGAGATTTATCGGTGATATAATTAATATAATGAAATTCGAAATTAACAGAGAATATCCTCCAGCTGGAGATCAACCAAAAGCCATAAAGGGTTTGGTGGACGGTATAAAAAAAGGTCTGAAACATCAGACTCTTTTGGGTGTGACTGGAAGTGGTAAAACATATACTGTTGCAAACGTAATACAAGAGGTACAAAAACCAACTCTTGTTATAGCCCACAACAAAACCCTCGCCGCTCAACTAGCGCAGGAGTACAAAGAATTTTTCCCAAACAACGCAGTGCACTATTTTGTTTCCTACTACGACTACTACCAGCCAGAAGCTTACATGCCGGTCTCTGATACATACATAGAAAAAGAGGCGATGATAAACGAAGAGATAGATAGACTTCGTCACGCTTCTACCCAAGCACTTTTAACTAGAAAAGACGTGATTATTGTCGCTTCGGTTTCTTGTATTTACGGTTTGGGTTCTCCGGTTGAATACGAAAGAGTAAATATGAAGATTACTTCTGGGCAAGATATTTCTCGCGCAGACTTTATTCGCGAACTTATAGATGTTCATTTTGAACGTACAACCGCGGACCTAAAACCTGGTATGTTCCGTGCTATAGGAAACATGTTGGAGATAATGCCTATATCAGAAAAGGTTATTTATAGAATAGAAATAGATGGAGGAAACCCCAGTACCAGAGCAAAGCTCGGTACGGGGCACAGAATAAAACAAATTTTAAAAATAGATGCGATAACAAGAAGTATCATAGAAGAAACAGAAGCTTTTTTCCTTTTTCCTGCAAAACATTTTATTTCAACAAACGAGCAAAATGAAAAAGCTTTTAAATCAATAAAAGCAGAACTAACAACACGGCTAAAACAACTAGAAAAAGAAGGGAAGTTGCTCGAAGCTGAAAGACTAAAGCGACGTACAACATACGATCTGGCTCTCATCCGTGAGATGGGTTATTGCAACGGTATTGAAAACTATTCAAGACATTTTTCCGGAAAGAAAGCAGGTGAAGCTCCAGATACTCTGCTTGCGTATTTCCCACATAAAGCAAACGGAGAGCCAGACTTTCTAACGGTTATAGACGAGTCCCACGTTTCTGTTCCACAGATAGGTGCAATGCACGGTGGAGATAAATCTAGAAAACAGTCTTTAGTTGATTTTGGTTTTAGACTTCCGTCGGCTCGCGACAACAGACCTTTAACTTTTACAGAGTTCGAAGAGCGTGTTGGACAGGCTATATATACATCAGCAACACCAGGGGATTATGAAAGAGAGCATTCAGAGCAGATAGTCGAACAAGTTATCAGACCTACAGGACTTATTGATCCAGTTGTTGAGGTACGACCGATTGTAGAAAAACAAGGAGGTAAAAAAGCATATCCGGGACAGATAAAAGATTTTATAAAAGAGGCAGAGAGTGCTATCAAAGCTGGTGGCAGAGTTATTGCAACTACTTTAACAAAAAAGATGGCCGAAGATTTGAGTGAGTATTTAAAAGAGAAAGGAATAAAAGCAGAGTATCTTCATAGTGATATAAAAACAATACAGAGAATAGAAATACTTACATCTCTACGTCGTGGAGAGTTTGATGG
>JBEBJM010000099.1:0-1687 GCA_040079895.1 Nitrospira sp. | reverse complement strand
AGATACGAGTCAGATATTTTGACTCCATGGGGACATAATGCTTCAACAGGCTACACATATATACTTACAAAGAAAAAAGTAAATGAGATTTATTGTCGTATGGCTTTCCCTGTAAATGCTCAACAGCAACAAGAGATAGATGCTTTCCGAAACTTCCTTCTTAGTTTGAAAAATGCTGGTATTACGATTCCATCTGGAAATGGCACAGGAAATCCTATAATAATTCCAGCAACTACAACTCCTATAGACAATATTGTTGGTTTTGCATCAACGACAAGAGGTGCAATAACAAACTTAACAGCTTCTGTTATTTTAGCAGGACATAACCTGTCAGATATTTTTGGACCAGGACTTTCTGGTTGGATTATTTTGATTCTACTTGTGATAATTATAATTATTCTTTATCTCTGGTATAGACAATACGATAACAATAGAAAAATAGAGATTTTGAACAAAGAAATAGACTTGAGTTAAAAAAAGAAAGAACTCGCGTTGAGCGAGTTCTTTCTTTTTTTGTGCTTCTAACTTCAATTTAACATATTTTACATATCAACTCAAACTTTTTAATCGTAAGTTTCCTTTTGCAATTATTTTTTCTCGCCTTTTTATTATTTCTGGGTAAAGATTTATATTTATGTAACTTGCGCAAGCTATCATCAATGCGTTATCCGTGGATAGTTCATTTGTCGGTATTAAAACTTTTAGCTCGCTGTATTCTTCCTCCATTTTTGTAAAAGTTTCTCGTAGTTTTTTGTTGGCTATAACTCCACCAGCTATTATAAGGGTTTTTGCAGAAGTCTCATCTATAGCTTCCTTGATTTTTATAGTCAAAATATCCACAACACAGTCTTCGAACTCACGTGCTATATCGGCTTTGTCGTCTTGGCTCAAGACTTTATCTTTAAAGTTGTCACGAATATAATAAAGCACGGCAGTTTTTAATCCAGAAAAAGAAAAGTTTAGGTTGTGAGAGTGGATCATTGGTCGTGGAAGTTTTGCTATATGTGGTAGGTTTTCCTGTCTGGCTTTTTGGGCGAGTTTTGATATTTCTGGCCCACCGGGGTATGGCAGATAGAGCATTCGAGCGACTTTATCAAAAGCTTCTCCAACAGCGTCATCTAGAGTTTCGCCTATGATTTCATATTTACCCCAGTCTTCTATCTTTACTATTTCTGTATGGCCACCAGATATAAGTAGTGCCAAAGCGGGGAATATTATCTCTCTTTTTTCACTCATCAAGACAGATGCAATATGACCCTCCATATGATTTGCTGGAACGACAGGTATACCCCAAAGTTCTCCCAAAGCAGTTGCAAAACTTATTCCAACCCATAGCGCTGGTTCGAGTCCGGGACCAGATGTGACAGATATCACATCGATTTTTGGAGCGCCTATATTTTCAAATTTTTTTTTAAAATCTTCAAACAGACCATCTTCTTTAATCAGAATATTTTTGATATCCATCCAGATATCTGGGTTATTTTTTGTATCTGACAGTTCATACATTTCAGCTTCCTTCAGGGTTTTTTCCAACAGCATAGGAAGTCTTTTTGAATGCTCTCTCTTTGCCAGCATAGGGAAAACACCCCCGTATTCTTTATGGATTTCTATTTGAGAAAACAGGGCGTTTCCGAGTATTTTGAAATGTGGAGATGTGAGACCCCCCTCTGCATCGACAATACTAACA
>JBEBJM010000098.1:0-1697 GCA_040079895.1 Nitrospira sp. | reverse complement strand
AAAAAATAATTTATATATAAGAAAGGCGCCCGAGGTGGGCGCCAGAGGTCGATGAACAGTAACCGAGGACGAGACCGATCAAGAAAATGACCGTCCCGATCTTGAACAACACCTTGTCGTAACTCCCCTGTCTCGGGTTGAGAACGGGAAAGAGAACGACAGGGATCTCAATGAGCATCAGGATGATCGCTGTGTAGAAAAGCACGATTCCTCCTCTCAAACGTTGTTTACAATAAGGGGCGTCTTACGACGCCCCGGAAGGTTATTTGGTGGGTTGGTTTGCGGCTGTATCCCACCCGGCTCGCCAGGCCTTAGCCTACTTGTGCGCCGAGACTTCCAGCTCGACGACTTCATTATTTGAGCATCGGATTTCTCCATTGGAATCGATGATTTTCCCGGACATTTCGCACACATTAGTCTGGCTGTTCCGGCATGCCAAGGAGAATTGAACCCTGCTTCTCCCAACAGGTCATTATTGTATAATGATCTGGGTATAGTATATCACGACTGAAAATATTGTCAAGCACTAAAAAACATCCACTATTCGCAGGCGAAGTTCAGGAAAGTTACGAAAAACTGACTTTTCTAGGGTGGCAACGAGGTTTATACTGCTCCCCGTCTCAACTGAAACTGAAAACTTCTCTCCCGTGGAGAAAAAAGCGATGGCTGTTACGTCTTTGCCAGCGGAGTTTTTAAACTTTAACTCTAGGTGATTCGCTTCTTTACCAAAAAGCTTCATGTTGGAGACTTTTATGTTTTCAAAAAGAAAAAGTGGTTTTGGGTTATCCAATCCAAAAGGTGCGAACTTTTCCACGTGACTATATGTAGCCCAGCTAACGTCGTCCAGAGAGAGTTTTTTATCAAGAAGAACGTCGGGGGTTATTTTATGTTCTTTTACTAATTCCAAGTAAGCTTCGTTTAGTTTGTCTTCTAACGTATGAATATTTTCTTGTAGAACAGAAAAACCTCCAGCGCCTTTGTGCCCGCCGTAGTCAGCAAAAACATCTTTGCACTTTTCCATAAGAGCCACGACGTCTGTATCACCTCCAGCGCGACACGAACCTTTTATAATCATATCCCCTTCGGAAGCACCTTCCCTACCCCAAAAGAAAACCGGTCTACCGTGTTCGTCAGAAAAACTGTTTGCAACCAAACCAAGAAGGCTGGGCTTCCACTCTGGATTTCCAAAAACAAAAACATGTCGCATATCTTCGTCTCTCTCCTCCAGTCTTTTTTTTATTTCACGAACCATGCTCCCCACCACACCTTTTCTTTCGTCGTTTTTATTATTTAAATGTTCTGCCAGAACTCCGGCTTCTACTTCATCGGTTGTAGACATTAGAGTAAAAGCGTCCCTTGGAATACCCATGCGACTGGCTGCGTTTATACGAGGGGTTATCATAAAAGCAATATCGTCCTCTGTTACGGTGGTTTGGTTTATCTTTAGTAGTGAAAATAGTTTTTGGAGTCCAACACGAGGAGATTTTTGTAAAACTTTCATACCATAGTATGACAGAACCCTGTTCTCACCCAAAAGTGGGACCATGTCCGACATAGTAGCCAGACCTATCATATCGAGAAGCCACTTTTCTTGGCCATCTTTCCAATTAAACTTATTTAACAACTTTTCATCTTCTTTTATTTTTATTATCAAAGCCTGTATGACTTTAAAAATAGTTCCCGATCCACAGAGAAAC
>JBEBJM010000097.1:0-1698 GCA_040079895.1 Nitrospira sp. | reverse complement strand
CACATTGATAGAGCTTCTTGTGGTTATAGCAATCATTGGTATTTTGTCTGCTGTTGTTCTGGCCTCTCTTAATACAGCAAGAGCAAAAGGATCAAATGCAGCGGTAAAGTCCAATCTTCAAGGTATCAGATCACAAGCCGAAATTATTTATGATAATACCCAAGACTATACTGGTATCTGTGCAGATCAAAATATTATTAATGCGATTGATGCAGCAATATTAGCTGGGAGTGATACAGGAGCTACTGTTGCGACTAGGTGTAACGCCTCTGCAACAGAATGGGCAGTAAATGTAAAGTTAAAAGTTCAAGATTCCGGAAATGATTGGTGGTGTACAGATCAGACTGGAATTGCAAAGGGCGAGCCGGCTGAGCTCGGTGGAGCCACAACCTGTTCATAATAAAACTTCCAAATTTGGCGATCTACTTGTCTCGAAAGCAAAAATTCTCATCACCTTACCACTAAGTAAGGCTCTTCGTATTTTTACTTTCTCAACTTCGTATCTCATCCAAATTATGTAAGTTTTTGAGGGGATTCTATATTTGAAAGATTTAAGAAAAATTGTGTTATAATGTTAATTAAATGACAGACTCTAATGATGTCACATATTTTGCTGAGACTGATGCAAGAAATAAAAGAGTTAAATTTGGAATAAAAGCCAAGGATCGCTTAAAACACGTCTATGTAATCGGAAAAACAGGAATGGGTAAGTCGACCCTTCTTGAGAATATGGCCATTCAGGACATACAAAATGGCAATGGAATCGCTTTTATTGACCCCCACGGAGGTACGGCCGAAAAACTTTTGGATTATATTCCAGAAGAAAGGATAAAAGACGTTGTTTATTTTGCCCCTTTTGATTTAGAGCACCCAATTTCTTTTAACGTAATGGAAGATATAGGAGTTGATAAAAGACACTTGGTTGTGTCGGGTCTAATGAGTGCATTCGAAAAACTTTTTGGTGAAGAAAGTTTTTCTGACAGAATGCAGTATATTTTACAAAATACTATCTTGGCTCTTTTGGAATATCCAGGAGCAACGATGCTCGGTATAAATAAAATGCTTGCTGATAAAGAGTATAGAAATAAAGTCATCGCAAATATCACAGATCCTTCCGTAAAAGCTTACTGGACAAAGGAGTACGCTGGTTACACAGAAAGATTTGCCGCTGAAGCTATTCCGGCCATACAAAACAAAATAGGACAGTTTACTGGCAATCCACTTGTTAGAAACATTATAGGACAGGAAAAATCCTCTTTTGATTTTCGGGATATCATGGACAAAAGTAAGATAATAATAATTAACTTGTCCAAAGGTAAGGTAGGTGAAGGAAACGCCAACCTTCTCGGTTCAATGCTTATCACTAAAATATATTTGGCAGCCATGTCTCGAGCTGACAGAGATGAAAAAGAGCTCTCAAAATTACCAAACTTCTATTTATATGTAGATGAATTTCAATCTTTTGCCAATAAATCTTTCGCAGATATTTTGTCAGAGGCTAGAAAATATAAATTAAATTTAACCATCGCTCATCAATACATAGAACAGATGGAGGAGGAGGTAAGAGATGCTGTATTTGGAAACGTTGGAACGATGATTACTTTTCGTGTTGGAGCATTTGACGCTGAAGTCTTAGAGAAAGAATTTGCTCCGACATTTACAGCTGAGGATTTAGTAAATTTGGGTGCACGGCAAATA
>JBEBJM010000096.1:0-1701 GCA_040079895.1 Nitrospira sp. | reverse complement strand
TTCATGCTTTAATAGAGCCTAATTGCCGGCCAAAGCCGGTTTTTAAAATCAATTTATGCAAATACGCAACATTGCTATTATTGCGCATGTGGACCACGGTAAGACAACTCTGACCGATGCTTTGATGCGTCAGACAGGTATGGTTACAGATGAATCAGTAACCATGGACTCCAACGCTCTAGAGCAAGAACGTGGTATTACTATCTATGCCAAAAATACTTCTGTTTACTACCCTTCTAAAGACTCTGGTAGAGAAGTAACGAAAATAAACATAGTAGACACTCCGGGCCACTCCGACTTCGGTTCAGAAGTAGAGAGAGTTCTGCGATCTATTGATACTGTACTTCTTTTGGTTGATGCACAAGAAGGACCAATGCCCCAAACTAGATTCGTTTTGAAAAAATCTCTCGAACTCGGACTAAAACCTATAGTTGTAATAAATAAAATCGACAAACCGGCTAGCAGGCCAGATGAAGTACACGAAATGGTTTTGGAACTTTTTCTTGAACTCGGAGCTAATGAATCTCAAATAGATTTCACTACTGTGTACGCTATCGGCAGACAAGGTATTGCTAAAATGAAACTAACAGATGAATCAACAGACTTAACTCCACTTCTTGAAACAATATTAAAAGAAGTTCCGCCTGCAAACGGGAATGTAGAACTGCCTGCAAGACTACAATCTTTCAACTTAGCTTATGACAACTTCCTTGGAAGAATGGCTGTTTGTCGTGTTTATGAAGGTATTATAAAAAGTGGAGAAACTGTTTTTGATAAACACTATGACGGACAAGTTTCAACTGGAAAAATAACAAAAATGTTTAGTTTTGAAGGAACAAAAAGAGTTGAGACTCTTGAGGCTTCTGCTGGTGACATTGTTATGATTGCAGGCCTTCCAAATATTTATATCGGAGACACAGTTTGCAAAGATGAATCTGCGGAAAGATTGCCTTCTATAAACATAGACGAACCAACTATCTCTCTAAACTTTTTGGTTAACGACTCTCCTTTCGCTGGCCGTGAAGGAAAATTTGTAACTGGAAGACAAATACGAGACAGATTAGAAAAAGAACTTGAAATAAACGTTGGACTAAAAGTTGATTGGAATAACAACGAATACTTTACTGTTTATGGCCGAGGTGAACTCCACATCGCTATTCTTTGTGAAAATATGAGACGAGAAGGTTTTGAACTTCAAGTTTCTCAGCCACAAGTTATTATAAAAGAATTAAACGGCGTTAAGACGGAACCTTTTGAAGAAGTTACTGTAGATGTTCCGGACGACTTAGCGGGTTCTATAATCTCGAGACTCACAGAAAGAAAAGGCCTCCTTACAAATGTAAAACAAGGACACGGTACTCAAAGACTAGTTTTTGAAATACCCACTCGAGGACTTTTGGGCTATAGAGGACAATTTGTTGTTGATACAAAAGGACTTGGTATTTTATCTTCAAGATTTCTAGAGTTCAGAGAATACGTTGGAGAAATAAAGAAAACTAAATACGGTTCAATGGTTTCAATGGAAAAAGGAAAAGCTTTGGCTTTTGCTTTGGACAACTTACAACAAAGAGGAACTCTATATATAGAACCCGGGGTAGAAGTCTATGTGGGAATGGTTCTGGGGAATGTTTCAAAGGGCGAAGATCTCACAGTAAACCCAACAAAAGGAAAACAACTTACAAACATGAGAGCTTCTGGTTC
>JBEBJM010000095.1:0-1767 GCA_040079895.1 Nitrospira sp. | reverse complement strand
GTTAGAGGTGGCATAAGGATGTTTCCACTCCGATGTCTTTGTAGGTCTCTAAAAGATCCAAAGTCCAGCAAAAACTGGAATGTGAAAGTTCCGTATCTTTTTAAGAAAAATGGCAGTTCTGTTTTTGCTGGTCTAGAGTTTAGTAAATCTTTGTATTTATTTATAGCTTTTGTATTTAGGTTGTTTGTAACAGAGAAGTTCTTTTTAAGTTTAGTTTCTGGTTCTAGGTAAACGTATTCGTCCATGTAGGCATTTACGTATCTTTCACTGTCAGCATAGCGCTTTTCGAATCCGGATGAAGGATATTTTTCGTGAAGAGTTTTGCTGATTTCTTCTGCAGTTTCTCTAACTTCTTCTAGGGGGTGGTTTCTTAGTTCAACCAAGTGGTCAAAGGCTTGTCTTAGATTAGTGTGCCAGCCTACATATGTTGTGGCGCCAGCTGGTAGAAAAGCTCTAGCTATATCAAAAGCTTTTGCGTTTATTGCTCTCTCGTACACTTTTGGATTTTCTCCTTCTCCCATCGGGAATTTAATTTTCAAATCTGGCACAAGAACTTCAAGAAGTTTTTTATATATTTTCATCCAATCGTCTTGGATTTCTTTGCCCATAGCGCTTTTTAAAGGGTTCATTAAGAGGGGATTTATTATCTCTTGTTTACCCATATCTATATATCTTGTACTCGCTTCTTGTCCATTATAGAGCGCCCATTGTTGAATAGCTTTTGCGCAAAGCATGCTTATGTTTTCCGCACATATAGTTGTTGTTCCGCAATCACCAATACTTTTGTGACCATAACCAACATAGTATTGTGACATAAACTTTTCTGGTCCAACCCTGTTTACTGTTTCTAGATGAACATCAAAACTTTGTGGATCTCTGGAGTACATCGCCAAAGCCATTGCGTTTGCTTCAGGTGGTAATTCGTGGCTTACGATGATTTTTCGCATATCTGTATTATACTATATGCTAAATAATATAAACCATATGCAAAAAGGGAAATTAATTGTATTAGATGGAATAGATGGTTCAGGTAAGGCTACACAGGTTAGGCTACTAGAAGATAGGTTTAAAAAGGAAGGAATAAAGGTCAAAACAATCGATTTCCCTCGCTACAGCGACAATTTTTTCGGTAATTTAATAGGCGAGTATCTTTCTGGTGTATACGGGGATTTTATAAAAGTAGACCCTAGACTAGCTTCTGTTTTGTATGCTGCAGATAGATTTGAGTCTTCTAAAAAAATATATGATTGGCTTAATTCTGGCTATTACGTTATTGCTGATAGGTACGCAACTGCAAACCAAATACACCAAGGTGGAAAGATAAAAGATTTAAAAAAAAGAAAAGAATTTTTAAATTATCTAGAAACGATGGAGTATTCTGTTTTTAAAATTCCTCGGCCGGATTTGGTTATATATCTAGATGTGCCTTTTGAGGTTAGTAAAAAATGGTTAGAGAATAAAGTTGCACAGAGAAAAAAGACATATTTAAAAGGTCGAAAGGATGTTGCAGAAGATAACCTTCTTCATTTAAAGAATTCGAGAAATAGTGCTCTTCTTTTGGAGAAACAAAATAAAAATTGGGAAAAGGTGGTTTGTTGTAAGGGTATGGTTTGCTTGCCTCCGGAAGGAGTGCATAATGAGGTGTACAAGGTTATTAAAAAGAAATTTAAAATATAAAAATATGAAAGACAAACAGATTGAAAAATTGATAAGTAGCGAAGAGAAACGACAGAAGAGTGTTATAAATCTCATACCGTCAGAGAACTA
>JBEBJM010000094.1:0-1838 GCA_040079895.1 Nitrospira sp. | reverse complement strand
CTCAAATCCCATTCAGTCGTAGCTTTCGCCTCTGATGTCAATTTATTTCTATTCATATTTATACTGTTTTTAATACATTAGCTGATACTTGTTTACACTCTTCGCTACAAAATGATCTTCCATCTTCTTCACTGCATTCTTCGCAACAAATAAAATGTTTATTACATCTTGGATTTTTACAATTTACATATCTTTCACTTAGGGCCTCACACTTTTCACACTTGCCTATTACTTTATGTTTATCCTCTGGATCAAAATGCATCAAGATTCTTTTATCAAAAACATACAGAGATCCCTCAAACTCTTGTGCTGGGAATTTTTCCATGTATGAAACAATTCCACCGTCTAGCTGATAGACTTCTTTGAAACCTTCTCGAACTAAAAGTCCAGAAGCTTTTTCACATCTTACTCCTCCAGTACAAACAGTCAGCACTGGTTCATCCTTTAATGCCTCAATATCACCCAAAGCTTTTGGCACATCACGAAAGTTTTGAAGTTGTGGCATTACAGAGTTTTTAAATTTACCTACCTTGAACTCATAATCGTTTCTCATGTCCACAATATGGAACTTTTTACCTTCTTCAAACCACTTCTTTAACTCTTCTGGTTTCAAGTGAGTACCAGTTATTTGATTTGGATCTATATCATCCTCCAAATGCAAAGAAACTATTTCTTTACGAACTTTTACAGAAAGTTTTGGAAAAGAATTTCCTGCTCCCTTGCTCCTCTTTATATGAGTATCAGAAAAACGTGGATCAGATAAGTACTCCTTTAGATATTTCTCTGTGTTTTCAGTAGTTCCTTCGACAGTTGTGTTGATTCCCTCTTTTGCAACAATTATTCTGCCCTTTAGCCCTAGCTTTTCACAAAGAGCTCTTTGCTCATCGCGAAGTTTTTCAGGGTTGTCTATCTCTACGTATTTATAAAACAATAGTATTGTGTAGTCCATAATTACATTGAAATACTAGCATATTTTATAGCTTTATCAATTCATACATCCTATGTATTGACATACTCCATATTTAGGAGTATAATGATGTATAGTAAGGTTGTTGGACTGACTCATCCTAGTTAGTCTAAATAACCATTTTCGCTCTTTGAGAAGGCTCTCCATGACCCCAACACAGATCGTCGTAACAAACGTGATTAATGGAAGATTTATCGGCATCGTCGGAATCTTCACTTCTATCGAGAATGTAATCGAAGGCATTCGTGCCTACGAAGACAAACATCTCGGAGGAAAAGACCCCAGGAGAACACCACCGTACGTACTGATTCAAACCTATTACTCGGAGTACGGCGAACGGGGTGATATGCACTACATCGAAGGTGAAATGGGCACATTCGTCCTCACAATGGACGTTGTGACCAACCATCCGGTCGGGATTGCTCTTCCCAACCCCAACGTGGCTGGTTAAACCATGCGAGAGCAGTGTCAACATTGGGCGACAAAATACCGTCGCCCATCCCATCAAAGTTTTGAATTTTCATAATTCAAAATTTTGATGGGATCAATCCGGTCCCTAGGACGTTTCTTTCAACCATTTGGGGATTCATCCCTAAATTTCAGAGTGAGGTCAAGAAATGCCACAGCCACGAGTGATCGAGGAAGACGAGGACTTTCCCATTAAGCCTGGCGATATCGACGCCACACGGCATCTGTGGGACGCATTCGGCAACCAAGAAACCGAAGTCTCCGCTGGATACATCATCCGCATGATGCAACAGCAAGGTGACTGGAAACCGTTCACTGAAGAGGAAATTGATGCGTTCTATCGCTTCAAAGCGACGCGAGCGCGTCGATTCAGTTTCAACAATCTCATCGGTGAATTCTGGGT
>JBEBJM010000093.1:0-1846 GCA_040079895.1 Nitrospira sp. | reverse complement strand
ACGACTTCGATTAGACCCCAAACACCCAGACCTATAAATGCTAAGGCACCAACAAAAGATACCCATTCATTTCTTACTACGCGCACAGTAAGAGAAGGATTTAAAAAGATAGCAATATTTAAAAGCATGTGACCCCCGATCACTCCAATACTAAAGCCAAAAACATTAACAATATTAAAAAGTGGAACATACCCTGCAAAATCATCAAGTCCTAAAATAAATGGCACCGAAAAAGAAAAAAATACCAAACTCTTCCATGGCAAAGACTGACTGCCTTTCAATTTTTCACCCAAGTCTGGCAATATTTTGCGAGTAATAGGCTGTGTAAATTTAATAACTGTTTCAAGGCCATTATCCATCAACCAATAAAACTTTCTTTTTATCTTACCCTCGCCTTCCCAATTTGAAAAATGTTCCAGTGATGCATACGCTAATTCAAACAAAACTAAAGATGCTATCAAAACCAATAACCCCAAAAGCCATTCTATTTCTTTAAAAAATGTCCAAACTACTAGCACAGCCACAGTGCCCAAGCCATTTCCCACTGCAGAGCCTATTTCTATGGCAATACGATTCTTCCAACCTGGATTTGAAGTCATAAGCCGACCCATAAATATTGCAAAGTCTACAGAAGTTTTGAGATAAATAGTACCCCCAATCAAAACATCATACCATCTGATTTCAAGCAAGATATTTTCTGTTCCAGGAAGTAGATTTAATATACGAATTACAAAATAGAAAAGTGTCCCCAAAGCTAAAAATACAACCACAGTAAGTGATAGTGGGATAAATTGCTCATAAAACAAACCTCCTTTATTTACTTGAATTTGATTTTCTGGTGGCATAAAAACGTGGGTGAGCATGGATGGAATCGGACCATCGACCTCTGTCTTATCAGGACAGCGTTCTACCACTGAACTACATGCTCAAAATAGGCTCTAGGCGATTAGGCTTTAGGCACTAGTAATAAAAAAACTTTAGTTTAAATTAGTACTCTCGGCGTCCACCACGGTTTGCACCGTAACCACCATTTCCACCACCACTGTATCCACCTGTTCGTGGAGGGCGAGCTTCCATTGGGCGAGCCTCATTAACAGTCAATTTGCGTCCCTCGAACTCTTGATCATTAAACATAGAGATTGCCTTTTGAGCTTCCTCGTCGTTTGACATTTCAACGAATCCAAAACCTTTTGAACGACCTGACATTTTGTCCATGATAATCACAGCTGATGTGACAGTTCCAGCTTGTGCGAAGAGAGCTCTAAGAGCATCTTCTTGTGTACTGTAAGGTAATCCCCCTACGTATAGCTTTGTAGCCATTTCTTACTTCTCCCGTTTTTTAAAAATCGGGCAAAAACTATTTATAAACGCAATCCTCTTTTCGCTAAATGAGAACTACCAGATAAGTATAACACAAAAATATGTAAATAGCAATAAATTAATCTTCATCATCACTACCTACTTCACCAGATAGTAATGATTCGAAAATATCATCCATATAACCTTCCATAATTTTTGGTAAATTATGCCAAGATTTCTTAATACGATGATCTGTGACCCTATCTTGAGAGAAATTGTACGTACGGATTTTCTCACTTCTATCTCCTGAGCCAATTTGATTCTTTCTTTCACCTGAATATTTTGCTGCTTCTTTTTCCTCTTCAAGTTGCTGAAGTTTCGCCATTAAAATAGTCATTGCTTTCTCGCGGTTTGCTAACTGGCTTCTTTGATTTGTAGATCTTACATCTATACCAGTAGGCTTGTGTATTAGACGCACAGCTGTTTCAACTTTATTTACATTTTGACCACCTTTACCACCAGAGCGAGAATACTCCATTTCAATATC
>JBEBJM010000092.1:0-1867 GCA_040079895.1 Nitrospira sp. | reverse complement strand
GGTTCGAATCCTGGTACGCGCACAGAATACGTTGATATTCTTCTGAAAAAGGTCTCAAAGGTTTTGTGGAATTACGTTTCAGTTAGTGATTTTATAAGTTGTTTTTTTGTTTCTAAAATTTAAATGTTAAAAAAGACAAAAATAGTAGCGACGATAGGTCCTGCAACAGAAAGTGTTGAGATGTTAACAAAACTTGTTAACGCTGGGATGAATCTAATGAGGCTAAACTTTTCTCATGGTGATTTTGTTGAACATCAAAAACGTGTAGATAATATAAAACAGATTATTAGTAAGACTGGAAATAGGGTAGCTATTTTACAGGATCTATGTGGACCCAAAATTAGAGTTGGATCTTTTAATCAAGATATAGTTGTTTTGAAAGCTGGACAAACTTTTACTTTAACAACCGAGAATATCGTCGGTGATGAAACTATTGTGTCTGTTAATTATCCTTTGTTACACAAAGAGGTTAAAAAAGGCCACATTATATATCTGCATGACGGTAGAAAAAAATTAGAAGTTACTGATATAAAAGGCAATAAAATAATCTGTAAAGTTATTGTTGGTGGAGAAATGAAAGCCCGAAGAGGCGTTAATCTTCCTGATTCAGATTTATCTATAAGTTCTTTAACAGATAAAGATAAAAAAGATCTAGAGTTTGGAGTAAAAAATAAAGTTGATTACTTCGCCCTGTCTTTTGTTCGCAGGCCAGAAGATGTTGTAGAGCTTCGAAATATTTTAAAGAAGAAAAAATCTGATGCTGGAATAATATCAAAAATAGAGACACCGCAAGCTATAGAAAACATAGATGAAATAATCAGACTTTCAGACGCTATCATGATAGCTCGAGGAGATTTGGCGATTGAAGTTCCTTTTGAAAAGGTTCCAAGTCTACAAAAAATGATAATAAAAAAATGTAATGCTTCTGGAAAACCTGTTATTACAGCTACGCAGATGTTGGAGTCTATGATAAAGTCCCCAGTCGCTACTCGGGCTGAAGTGTCAGATGTTGCAAACGCTATACTAGATGGAACTGACGCAATCATGCTTTCAGAAGAGACGACTTTGGGAGAGTATTCTATTGAAGCAGTTTCTGTAATGTCGAGAATCGCTAGAGAAATAGAAAAGGATTATCCTGAAAGAGAAATATCTAGAATTGGTAATAACGGTGAGACGGATGTGACAGATTCTGTCACTAGTTCTGTTGTAAAAACTGCACATGATGTTGGTGCAAAAGTTATTGTGGCTTTAACTGACTCTGGTTTTACTGCTCGCATGATTTCTAGACATAAACCCAACTCTGTTATTGTTTCCATGTCACCAAACGAAAGAACATTGAATAAACTATCCTTGTCTTTTGGTTGTTCTCCTGTGTTAGTGCCTTTTTATGATACCCTCGCGGATGTTCAGAGGATTGTAAGAGAGTATTGTTTGAAAGAAAAACTAGTAAAGAAGGGTGATAAAGTTGTTATTTCAGCTGGAGTACCTTTTAACACAAAAGGTTTATCAACAAATATGTTGGTTGTTCAGGTTATATAAGTCTATCTGATTTTGCGAAAAATATAGCCGGATGTATAATAGGCGAATGATAAGCAGGAAAAGAACATTTTTTCTCGGTGTTTTTATTTTTATAATTCCTTTTTTAGGTTTTCCTAGTTTTTGGAAAAATCTTTTTATTATGCTATCTGGTATATTTTTGGTTTTTTTGTCTGTAAAAATCAATATACCAAAGAAGCCAAATAGGATTAGGGGTAAAAGAGAAAAAGCGACACCTGTTTTCGTTGAAAGTATTCCTGTCTATCCAAAAGACGATACCATAGAGTCATCTAGTCGAGATGTAGATTCAGATGAGTTGACGGATATACAG
>JBEBJM010000091.1:0-1884 GCA_040079895.1 Nitrospira sp. | reverse complement strand
TTGCTGATGCGGTTTTGGAGGGTGCGGATGTTTTAATGCTTTCAGACGAAACTGCTATGGGTAAATATCCAGTTGAGGCAGTAAAAACAATGGAAAAAATAATACTCGAAGCCGAGCAACACGTTAACTCTTTACACGTAAATAAACTATAAAATGTCCAAAATAAAATCTTTCTTAGCATCAGAGGTTTTTGACTCAAGAGGCAACCCAACAGTTTCTGTTGTATGTGAACTCGAAAGTGGCAGTAGTGCGGTAGTCTCTGTGCCGTCTGGCGCTAGTACTGGTAGTCACGAAGCTCTGGAGTTAAGAGACGGCGACCCAGCGGTATTTAACGGAAAAGGTGTTTCAAAAGTAATAAAAAATATTAACGACGAAATAAACGAATATTTTTCGGGTAAAGATTTGAATCAGAAAGATTTTGATAGTCAGTTGATTGAGTTGGACGGAACAAAAAACAAAAGTCGCCTAGGTTCAAACGGAACTCTCTCTGTATCTCTCGCTTTTGCTAAAGCAAAGGCCAGTGAAAATAACCAGGAGCTATACGAATACGTTGGAGCTATTTCAAACAACAATAATTTTAAGATACCATTTCCAGCTTTTAACATAATAAACGGCGGTAAACACGCAAACAGCGGTTTGGAAATACAGGAGTTTATGATCGTTCCTGTCGGGTTCAAAACTTTTAGTCAGAGGTTGGATTCAGCAAAAAAGGTTGTAGATTCTCTGCACGACTTACTTTCTAAAAACAACCTAGAGACAAACCTTGGTGACGAGGGAGGTTTTGCACCCAAGTTGAAAGACAACCATGAAGCACTTAGGTTTATTTCTGAATCAATCACGAATGCCGGATTTTCTTTTGATGAAATCAAAATAGCTCTTGATTGCGCGGGCACTAGTTTTTTTGAGGATGGTTTTTATAAAATCAAAATCGATGGAGTTGAAGAAAAAGTAAGTAAAGAAAGTCTTTTGGATTACTATGTCGGGCTAGCTAAAGATTTCCCGATAATTTCCATCGAAGATCCGTTCGTAGAAGAAGATTGGCAGTCTTTCGGTAACCTTTTGGCAAAAATCGGTTCAAGTGTAAACGTCGTCGGGGATGATTTAACCGTTACAAACATCGAGAGAATAAAAGAAGCTCAAAAAAACAGTTCTATAAACTCTGTGATAATAAAACCTAACCAAATAGGAACTTTGTCTGAGACTGTTGATGCCGTAAGTATGGTAAAAAATAATAAATGGAAAGCTTTCGCATCTCATAGATCTGGAGAAACTATGGATACTTTTATTTCTGACATTGCAGTTGGTTTGGATTGTGACTACATAAAAGCAGGTTCCACAACTAAACCAGAAAGAATGTGTAAATATGACAGGTTTCTGGAAATAGAGAATAGATTAAAAAAGTAGTGCTTTTTGTGTTTTGTGGGTGGTATAATAATAGTTGTGATAAACAGATTTGTTAGAAAAATAGAAAGTCTGGAGATGCATCACCGCATTTTTGCTTTTTTTGTTATATCTGTTGGCTCTGTTGTTCTAACTAGACTTTTTGTTTTATTCCATGACCCAAACCCAGTCTTTTTTGATTTTGAAATACACCACTTTGATTACGGTATATTGCTACTTTTGGCGAGTGCAAACTTTTTACTTTTTGGCTCAAAGAGACACAGCCTTATCTATCTTTTTACTACTGCAGTAGCTTCGGGCCTTATTATAGATGACTACTTTTTTATACGCCGAAGTGTGGTTGAACACCCGCTTATAGAGACACAGTTATATAATGCCACGTTTCCAGCGGTTATGGTGGTTGTTCTAGTTACCATACTAGTCGTGCTTTTTGTTCAGTCTATAAAAAAGAAAAAACAATAATGAGAAAGTTTTTTAATATTT
>JBEBJM010000090.1:0-2011 GCA_040079895.1 Nitrospira sp. | reverse complement strand
CACACTGACTGCGACGATGGCCGTCTCATCGATATGAGAACGATCACGCCACAGAGAATGGTACATGCAAGCGGATACAGCCGCTCTTCAACTGTCCATGAAGCACCAGCGATTGTGGACAGTACATTGGCAGTGAAATAACCAAAGTACACAGGAACCGGAGAATCCTGGGGCTTAATCCAGGAATCTTTGATCTGAGGTATGGTCGCAAACACCATACCGGTGGTCGACAGAACCGTGGCAAGCCAGGGCCCTGAAAAATACCAACCGATGATGCAAACAATCACGAGCGCAGAAATCATCGTCTCGAATAAGGTCCATCTGATTGATCCAGCACGAACCTGACATGCGACCATGAAGCTGCCACCGATAACGTAGGTCAGTGGCAAATACCAGTTGCCGCCCTGAACAAGTACCGACAACCACACCACCGTATCCAAAGCCACCCACAAGATCCAGGTGGCAATGTTCTGCTTCACCTGACCTTTGATGATCTGGACTGCCAGGGGTAAGTACAAAGAAAGCGCCAGAACGACGCTCGCCCAATGGTACATGTTCATCTATACATCTCCCTTCTATCTTAAATTAGAGCACAAATAATACGTCAAAGTCAAGTATAAAAATATCCATATTTGGATGAAATCCGATGTTGAGTATTTGGAAATGTGAGAAGCCTTACATGTCGTAAGGCGACGAACATTTCTAAATACGAATCAAGGAGTTCGCCAGATTTGGAAGTTTATTTAGTAGTAATTACGCAACCTATTTATTTTGTCGTGCTGGCGGATTTTCTCGTGAGCTTTGGCTTCGATTTGTCGTATACGTTCCCGAGTAACACCGAACTCTTTACCCACCTCCTCTAGTGTGTGTGTCACACCATCTACTAGTCCATGACGAAGCTCTAAAATCTTTCTTTCTTTTTCTGGCAAGTCGTTTAGTATTTCTTTGACTTGGTCTGAAATAATTCTTCGCGCGGACTCCTGATCTGGAGAAAGTATTTTTTCGTCTGCTAGGAAATCCCCTAGTTTGCTTTTTGCATCGTCATCCTCACCTATTGGTGTTTCCAGAGATAGAGTGCTTTGGTCGATTTTTTCTATCGTGTATATTTTATCAACACCCAGGTTCATCTCTGTTGCTATTTCTTCTGGAAGAGGATCGCGACCCAAGTCCTGAGAAAGTCTTCTTACAACCTGTTTGTATTTTGCGATCGTTTCCACCATGTGCACCGGAATACGGATGGTGCGTGACTGGTCGGCAAGTGCGCGGGTGATTGCCTGACGAATCCACCACGTTGCGTAAGTTGAAAATTTGTAGCCCTTGGTGTGATCGAACTTATCCACCGCCTTAAAGAAACCAAGGTTTCCCTCTTGGATAAGATCGAGTAGTGTAAGGTCGGCTGATCTGTTTGCATATTTTTTAGCGATAGAAACCACCAAACGTAGGTTGGCTCGGGCAAGCAAAGTCTTTGCTTCATCATCACCTTTTTCAATACGCTTTGCTAAATCTTTTTCCATTCCCCCAGAGATAAGTGGGTACTGACCTATCTCCTTTAGGTACATTTGTATTGAATCATAAGAAGATTCAGAACTTCTACCATAAGAATATTTCTTATTCAATAAATCATCTGAACCTGGAGCTTCTAGTAATCCTCCTCCTTCTAAAATATCTATACCACTACCAGAAAGTTTTTCATAGAGTTCATCTAGAAAGATAATATCCTCCTCAACTGTTGGAAACTCTTTTAGGATTTCATCGTATGTAACATAGCCACGTTCCTTGCCTTTACTCAAAAGTTTGGCCATGCCCTGTTCCTGTCTGTCGGCTTTTTTCAAAACTACTGTAGATTTTTTTTCTTTTACAGTTTTTGATGCGCCTGTGGCAATGGTTGATTTGTTCTTCTTTTTTAGTCTAGCTTTTGGAACAACAATCTTTTTTGATTTTTTAGCTTTTTTTGAAACAACTTTTGCCACCTTTTTTGCTACTTTTTTTGTAGACTTCCGTGACTTAAGTT
>JBEBJM010000089.1:0-2117 GCA_040079895.1 Nitrospira sp. | reverse complement strand
ATGATATATAAGGCTTCATACCCATACACAATGCAAATATGTATTTTTTATGCGCTCAAGAATCAATATCCGACTATAGTAAAAGCAGACGGGATACACAACAGCCCATCTACACAAACATATGAATACAAACAATAAAATTGGAAACCTCGGAATGTTTATGAGAATTGCAGTTGGTGGCGCAATTGAAATTGCGCAGGCTGAAGCTGCACACTATCAACGTATCCCAAAAGTACATTATGACGGCATGCAGGAAGACCTGGTCACTAGCGCTGACCTCAAGGTGCAGGAGCATTATCAGTTACTCGTCAAGAATCACTACCCTAACGACCCTTTAGTTGGAGAAGAAGGCGAAGATAAGGACGAAGTCACTGGGCGTAGATTTACCTGTGACCCAGTCGATGGCACAAAAGCCTATGGGCGCAATCAATCGACTGGAGTGAGCACAATGTTCGCACATGTCGATGACGAAGAAGAAGTAAATGCAGTCTGTCTCGGCGATATTAATACTGGCGAGATATATCAGTATGCCCCAGACCTCAGCCCAATTCGTACTCGTTTTGGCATCACTAGTTTCCTTGGAATGGAGTGGAATAAGCCACTCGGGAAACAATATGTTCTGCTACGCCACCCTCTGGATGAATTTCCAAAGAATGTGCAGAAAATGGTTCGTGCGGAACGTGGTGGACTGTTCAAGGACATGGAAGTGACAAGCGGAAGCATTGGTCTCACCATTAGCAGGCTCTGGAAACAGGAAGTAGCAATGGTAATTATTGAGAAAAGCTACGAAACCCCATGGGATACGACACCGCTCATCGGGATGAACAAGGTCCTTGGTATCACATACATCAAGGTAGATCCCGTGACAGGAAAAGCAGAAGCAACTGATGCCTTTGCGCCGACTAAAGTGTACAAGAGAGATTGTGTACTCATTATGGTTCACCACACCTATCAACAGAAAGTAATCGACTGGCTCAACCAGCATGCAGAAGCCTAGTGGCGCTGGGTCGCAAGACCTTTACTATCAACTCAATCAACATTAACAAAACACCACCTCTTTCGGGTGGTGTTTCATTTTTCTTAAATTGGACCAACTAGTGATCTGAATATTACTCTGCTTTTGCTTCTTCTGCTGGAGTTTCTTCTACTTCTTCAACTGCTCCTTTTGAACTATCAGTTCGCATCATTTCCATTTTCATACGCTTACTGATTTCTTTTGCTGCTTTGTCTCGGATGTAGTAAAGCTTAGCTCGTCGAACCTTTGCTCGTCGTACTACTTCAACTTTGTCGATAATAGGTGAGAATAATGGGAAAATTCGCTCTACTCCATATCCCATTGAGTTCTTTCGTACTGTGAAAGTCGCGCCTTTTTCAGCACCGTGCTTTCGAGCAAGAACCATACCTTCGAAGATCTGGATTCGAGTTTTACCTTTTTCCTGGATTTTCAAGTGAACCTTTACAGTATCACCCACTCGCATATCAAAATCCTTAAGAGACTTGTTAGTAGTCTTTGCGATTGTTACTTTCTTTGTTGTTTTTTTAGTAGCTGCTGTCATGGGACATCAATATAGCAGACCTCATATAAATAGTAAAGTCTTTTAGAACTTTTTGAGAGCTTCTTGAAAATCCTTAGGAAGAGGAGCTTCCACCTCTACTCTTTTACCATCTAGACTAGTGAAAGATATATGACGTGAATGTAAGGCTAAACGCTTAAAACCGAGCATTTGCGGGTGATTTGGAGCATACAGAGCATCTCCTACCACAGGGTGGTTTATA
The DNA here is from genome assembly GCA_040079895.1 of Nitrospira sp. GTDB lineage: Bacteria > Patescibacteriota > Minisyncoccia > Phycocordibacterales > DATDWN01 > C7867-006. The sequence continues at coordinate 341 of JBEBJM010000089.1, read as the reverse complement.
GCCTTAAAATGCACGCGTATCTGGTGTGTTCGTCCTGTTTTAGGATAAGCCTCTACAAAAGTGAAGTTTAATGGGATTTTTGAGTTTTTAGACTCTTTTGAACTTAATTTGACCGTTTCTTCACCACCTCCTTTTTCTTCTCCTTCGACAAACGACTTTCGTTGAAGCACTTTGTACTCTGTAGTAGCTGGGCGAAGGTCTCCACGCGCAAAACGCTCCGCAGACCATTTTTTAAAATCTGTCTTACTTCTACCAATTGGTCGGTCTATTGAACCTTTATCTTCCTTAACCAAACCCCACACGAACGTATTATATGTTTTTTGCACATCTCTCGTCTGAAA
>JBEBJM010000088.1:0-2170 GCA_040079895.1 Nitrospira sp. | reverse complement strand
CAATTAAAACAATCACCGGTAAAGCTAAATACTGAAAAATTTTACTATCATAAATTCTTTGCATCAAATTAATTATACACCACATTTGTCAACAAACTAAAAACCGCTCAATGAGCGGTTTTTGTTATTTATCTTCTTCAAATTTTCTTCTAGCTTCATCAGAAATTTCTACAGCATCTTCTGGCTTTTTTATTTCTGGCTTTTTCTTTTTTAATTCTCCTTCATCCTGACCTTTTTTAGGTAAATCTTCTGGAGTTTTCTGAGGTGGTTTTATACGATCTATATTAAAATCCATTTTATTTTCTCGCTGCAATAATAGTTTCAGCTACATTTTGTGGCACTATGTCATAGCGAACGAATTCCATAGTAAATGAAGCACGGCCTTCTGTCATAGAACGAAGTCCTGTCATATATCCGAACATTTCAGAAAGAGGCACAATTGCTTTTAATACTTTATTCATTCCTCTGTCTTCCATGCCTTCTATAAGTCCACGTTTTGAAGACAAATTACCTGTAACATCTCCCATGAATTTATCTGGGGTTACAACTTCTACCTTCATCATAGGTTCTAGAATTACTGGATTTGCTTTACGACAAGCATCTTGTACTGCCATAGAGGCTGCAATCTTGAAAGCCATTTCGTTTGAGTCCACTTCATGATAACTACCATCCCATAGATCTACAGATACATTTACCATTTTAAATCCAGCCAAAATACCACGATCAAGTCCTTCTTTAAATCCTTTTTCACAAGGAGCGATATATTCTTGAGGAATAACTCCACCTTTAATAGAATTGATAAATTCAAATCCTGGAGAGCGTTTAGTATTTTTAGGCAAATCTTCCACTTCTTCTTTTGTAAGCATTACCATTGGCTTCACTTTGATCTTCACATGACCATAGTTACCACGGCCTCCAGACTGCTTGATATATTTACCTTCTGCTTCAGAGGAGCCATTGATAGTCTCACGGTAAGCAACCTGTGGCTTACCCACATTTGCCTCTACAGTAAACTCTCTTTTCATACGGTCCACTATAATTTCCAAATGAAGCTCTCCCATACCTGCGATAATAGTCTCTCCTGTTTCTTGGTCAGTAGATACTTTAAAAGTAGGGTCTTCTTGAGCAAGTCTGTTTAGAGCCATACCCATTTTCTCTTGATCTGCTTTTGTCTTTGGTTCGATACGTAGAGAGATAACTGGCTCAGGGAAAACTATTCTATCTAGAATAATTGGATTCTGTTCATCACAAAGAGTATCTGAAGTAATAGTGTCTTTAAGTCCTACAGCTGCTGCAATTTCTCCAGCAAAAACTTGTTTTACTTCTTCTCTATCATTTGCATGCATACGTAAAATACGGCCAATGCGTTCTTTGTTTCTTGTGCGTGGATTGTACACATAACTTCCTGCAGTCAAAGTACCAGAGTATACACGGAAGAAAATGATTTGTCCTACGAATGGATCAGTAGCAATTTTAAAAGCCAAAGCGGCAAAAGGTTCTTTGTCGTCTGCGTGACGAGCAGCCTCTTCTTCTGTATCTGGATTTACCCCTTTAATAGCTGCAATGTCTGTAGGAGCTGGAAGATAGTCAACAACAGCGTCGAGTACTAGCTGTACACCTTTATTTTTAAGTGCAGAACCAGCAAAAACTGGAAATATTTCATTGGCAATTACAGCTTTGCGGAGAGTCTTTTTTAATACTTCCAAATTTGGAACTATGCCTTCGAGGTATTCTGTCATCATCACATCATCAGTCTCAACTATTTTCTCAACAAGTTCACTGTGGTACCCTTCTGCTTCTTTCCTGTATTCTTCTGGAATCTCTTTTTCAATAACTTGATTACCCATATCACCTTCAAAGTAAAATGCCTTCATTCGGAGTAAATCAATAACACCTTCATGCTTTTCTTCTAAACCAATAGGTATTTGTACACGTACAGCCTTTTTACTAAGTCTGTCTAAAATAGTTGAAAATGAATGTTCAAAAGATGCACCTGTACGATCGAGTTTGTTGATAAAACAAATACGAGGAACTTTGGCTTCATCAGCATATCTCCAATTTGTTTCAGACTGAGGCTCTACTCCAGCCACACCATCAAATACCACCACAGCACCATCTAATACACGAAGGGATCTTTTTACTTCTACAGTAAAATCGATGTGCCCAGGAG
>JBEBJM010000087.1:0-2294 GCA_040079895.1 Nitrospira sp. | reverse complement strand
TATTATTGCTGTGAAGTATAAAAGAACTGGCATAGGGAAAATATTAAAATTAAAGTTAATCGAAGAAGTATCTAAATCTGGTTTTAGCGAAATTATTTTATATAGTCCAGGTTCTCATAATGAATCATGGAAATTCCATGACATATTAGGTTTTGAAAGAGCTGGTGAGGTAACACCTCCGGAAGATGATATTGGTCAGGTATGGAGAAAAATTTTATAACGCTTTTAAAAAGAAAAAACACCCGACTGGGTGTTTTTTCTTTTTAAGATAATAATCCCCATCAAAACCAATACTAGAACTCTTTGTATAGGAACTGACGTGGAGAGAAAATAGCTGTTACTGTTTTAGCGGCATCCATTATAAGACTACAGAAACCTATGCTAGAACAATCCCCTGCCCAACCGACGAACCTCCAGTATGATGAGTTTGGTGTAGCAGATAGAGTGACGTTTGTATCTTTGTCGTATTTTTGAGAACAATCAGTACCGCAATCTATGTCGTTATTACCAACTGTTTTTATTTTTCCTCCAGTAGTAGTGATAGTTGTTAAAGTAAACTTTGTTCCGTTGTTTGTTGATACACCGTTATCTATAGTACAGGAGTATCTCTGTTCACAATAAGTATCATCGTAAAACAAATCCCCGAATCCTCCTCCAGGATCTTGAACTGTGTTTCCAACCCACATACCCAAATTAACGTTCCCCCCCTTACAAACACCGAGACCAGCTGGTGAGTTTGCGTTGTTACCTTCTACTCTCCATGTATTTCCACTGACACAACGGTTATCTATTTTTGTATTACTTTTATAACAACCAGAATCAAGATAATTTGCATATGTTATTGCATCAGCGGGATTTGCACTATAATAAGGGGATGATGGTAGGTTACACGAAGGATTTCCAGCGTTTCCACAACTGTTTATCGTACAACTAGAACTACAATCCGCGGGACAAGCGCCGTTTGCACTACCGTGGTCACACGCTTCACTACCACCAACTCGATTATCTCCACAGACTTCTATACCACCACCTGATGCACAACGAGCAGCCTCCGACTGTGGAATACACTCACTACCTACAGTACAAGCACAACTACCGCCACCACCGCCACCAGGTTCATCACTAATAACTGCACGAAGGCAGGCCCCACCACAAGAAGCATCAGGAGTTCCGTGAGAATCCTTCACACATTGACCGTTACTGTTACAACTAAAAAGATCTGATGAAGGAGTACACCCAGGAGAACTAGAACATTGGGGATCAGTCGTACCACTACCATCATAAACCTCTAAACAGCTATTATTTATACAAGAATAACTTACAACTGCTGGTGATGGGTTACCATTAACACACTGTGAACCCAAAGAGCAACCTGAAGCTGCTGGATCACCACAGTTACCAATCCACATACCGTTTGATTTACATGTAGGGTTAGGACCAGAACAGTCTTCAACAATACCATCGACACATACATCTGCTGTGTTAGCTAGGTTACAGGTCTCTGCTCCTGTACAACTCAAAGCAAAAGTCGTTGTTGGTTGTAGGAAAAATGCAAAACTTAGAATAAAAAATGTAAATATGAATATTGTTTTTTTGTTTATCATTTCTTTGTTTTTGGTTGAACTAGAATACTAACATTTGTCACTTTTACGCCACTATATACCATATCGATTTTGAAAGTATAGTCTTTGTCAGATAAATAAAGCAAACCCGCTCCATCGTTATAGTACCCCTCTATAAAAACATAGTTATCTGAAAGTCTTGGTAAGGTCATAAAGTATTTGTAGGTTTTCTCCACACTGTCAGTGTGTTTAAATGTGGCTTTGTAGCCTTTTGACTTGTCTGCATAAACTATATTTGAAACTTCAGCAGAAACTGATGATGGTATGAAAAACTTTAGACTAGCTGGAGCACTATCAGAACTAGTTGTATCTTGTTTGGTCACTTTCTGAAGTTTTGTGGCACTAACCGCCTGCAAGTTAACCAAATCTCCAACTGGGTTTGCTGGGACTACAGTCGGTTTTACAACCTCGACTTTTTTAGTTGGTTTAAAGTTTATGTATAAAAAAGCTCCAACGGCAAGTAAAACAATAACCAAAGACGCAACTATAATAACCGAATGACTGTTTTTATTTTCTGGTTCTAAACCTATGTTTGTAGGTATAACGTTTTGAGGTTCCATATAAACACATTATACGCCAACATATAAAATACACAAATATTTTTCCACAAAAAAACCGCTCACTCTCCGAAAAGAATGGCGGGTGTCATCTCTGGTCGAGCAGGGTTTCCCC
>JBEBJM010000086.1:0-2299 GCA_040079895.1 Nitrospira sp. | reverse complement strand
TAAAAACACTACCGAAAACAAAAAGAAGTAGTAGCAAAAGAACAGAAACCATAAAAAGACTGACTATAACTCTAGTATTTCTCAAAAAACTCCAATCAATAATGCTAGTAAAGAAAAGTGCAAAAACAGATACAGATAACCAGATCAACTGTCTCTCAAAAAAGTTACTAGCTCCTACAAAAGAGTTCATAGTCACAACTCCAGCCAAAGACACTAAAACTACGCTGGCAAGTAAAATCCAGTCTATATTTTTAAAAATATTATTTAAGGAAAATGGTTGCATATAAACTAAATAGAACGGTATATGACTGTGATGACGTTTGGCTTTCTCTGACACAGACTGGAGGCTATTTTACCATAAATAGATGTTAGGGTTTCCTTGTCTGGAGCTTTTAGATAGTGAGCGTCATCTGTACTAATAGATTTCAAAAAAGTATCGCTTACCCCTTTACCTAGACCAATAGTGTAAATCTCTATATCTTTTGATTTTATATTATCAGCAATATTTTGAGCGGATACGGCAGGGTTATCGGCTACACCTGCTTTTGTCGGTAGAGTCGGAACACCATCTGTTAGTAGAATCATAACTTTCTTTGAATCACCTCGAATACGTGAAGACTGTAGTTCATCAAAGGCGCTAGATAATCCAGCAGTTATGTTGGTCTGTTCTAGTGTTGTCGTGCTCAAACGAAGATTGCTTACTGCGGTAATAGCGGTTTGTTTGTTTAAAGAAAGAGCATTTTCCAAAGCCGAACTGTTTCCGAAAGAAGTTATAGACACCTGATCTTCTGCACTTAGATTTTTTATAAAACTCTGGGCAGTTGAAACGACTGTGGTAAAAGGCTCCGGAGGAGAGATTTTTTCTGATTTCATACTTCCCGACTTATCTAGAGCAATAGCGACATCGAGAGGGAAAGAGCACGAATCAACTCCTAGATTAAATGGTTTCTGCCAAGTAAAAACAAAATCTTGTGATGTCTTTTTTATTAGATTATCAACAAACGTTCTCGAAGCGGCAATGACATTTTGCTTACTATCTGTTATTAGAACATCTAGTTCGATAGCCGGTATGTTTTCTAACGATTTGTTTGTTATTGTGCCTATCACTCTTGGGGCAGAGGTTGTTGATAATAAAGTAGAATATTCCAAAGAAACCTCTGGTTCTTTTGATGTGTCTTTTTCCCAAGAAGCTAACTCCGTAAACTGAAACTCGGCAAACTTTGGTTTAGTATTTTTTAAAATCAGACCAGTCTCAAAAACTGTAAACTTTTTACCTTTTGGAATAGTTGTCTCTCCTTCTTTTACAGTTATTAAGACATTTTTATCATCAAATATCCTGAACTTGTATTTTGCTTTTGGGTTCTTTGAGTTTATGTTTGGGTTATCAACAAAAGCCACAGCAGTATAAACATCTCCAGAAATATTGAAAACTTTTGACCACAGAACTACGGGTTCTAGGGCGTCTGATGTACATAGGTTTATGCAACCACCTCCGCAATCCACCCCAGTTTCGTCTCCGTTTTTAAAACCATCACTACAAGTCGGGGCGTGATATAAAATCCTGCCAAATATCCCCCCTGCAACCAACACAAAAACAAACACGACACTAAAGCCGTATATAAATCTTCTTTTTGTAGACCAAAGAGCCATAATACAAGTATAACGTATAAAGTATTAGGCACAAAGAGAGTTATTTAACCTTACAAATTAAAAGCTCTTATTGCGTCTTTTGACCAGTATTGATTAAACATAGATCATATAAACCTGGATATAAAGTGCCAGATTTTACTATTTCGCAATTTTTAGTTCGTGTTGCATAACTTGATATACAATACTTATGTTGAGATGAAGTGGTAAGATCACATATTTTTATATCCCGTTTTTCAAAGGCAAGATTTTGTATACAGCCATCTTTTTGCAAAGTATCACTTATCATATTACATTTTTCAATACTTATAGGAGTAGCCTCGAAAACACAACCTTTCTTCAGATCTGAATTGTTAATATTTTCACAGATTTTTGAATCTAAATTTTTCATAGCAAGATATCTGTAGCAGGATTCTTGCATTTCCTTACTAGCAGCACTATCTTGGGTGTTGACTACTGACTCACAGATACTTGGATCATTTTTATTTTCAGCAAGATATGCATAACATGTATTTCGTAAACTTGTAGATGACAGATTTTTACATTCTTCCTTTGTGTGTTTTTCTATAGCATTATTCAAAGAGGTTGTCTCGTTTGATAATTTATACTCATCATCACAACCTCTATTTCTCTCAATAAGATACGCTCCACC
>JBEBJM010000085.1:0-2401 GCA_040079895.1 Nitrospira sp. | reverse complement strand
GCACATCGGCTTCTATTTCTTCGTCACTTCTACCAGCTGCCTCCATAGCAAAAGCTATGTTTTCATAGACGTTTTTATCTGGTAGGAGCCTGAAATCCTGAAAAACTACTCCAACTTTGCGACGAAAATCATTTATTTGATCCTTTTTTAATGTAGAAATATCAGTAGATTCAAAAAAAATCTTTCCAGAACTTGGGTGCTCTTCAGCCAAAAACATTTTTAGCAAAGTAGTCTTACCAGCCCCACTGTGTCCAACAATAGAAACGAACTCTTTTGGTTCTATAGAAAAAGATATTTCTTCTAAAGCGACAGAATTGTCAGCATAAACTTTCGATACTTTATCAAAGTAGATCATACAAATATTATACAGCAATCCACGATATGGCTCAAACTGCAAACTACAGATTCCGCTCTGCTTCCAAAAACTCTTCTATTTCTCCATCCAAAACTGCGTCTACGTTGCTAGTTTCGATGTTTGTTCTGTGGTCTTTGACCATTTTGTAAGGGTGCAAAACATATGAGCGAATCTGGTTCCCCCACTCTATTTGAGTTGTTTTGGAAATATACATTCCCTTTTCTTTTGAGATTCTTTCCTCTTCCAAAGCTTTGTATATTTTACCGTACAAAATCTGCATAGCTTTTTCTTTGTTTTGACCTTGGGAACGTTCGTTGTCAGATTGCGCAGATAGGTTTGTTGGAATATGCACGACACGCACAGCAGTTTCTCTTTTGTTTACGTTCTGTCCTCCTGGGCCAGAAGAACGCGACAGTTCAACCCTAATATCTGTTTCAGGAATATCGCTACCTATTTCCTTTGCATCTTTTCCAACTTTTTCAAACTTTGGAATAACTTCAACCATAGAAAAAGAAGTGTGACGGAGAGACTTTGCGTTAAAAGGAGAAATGCGAACAAGCCTGTGTACGCCCGACTCATTTTTCAAGGTGCCATAAACATTTTTACCAGAGATTTCTATTGTGACGTTTCTGTATCCACCATGATCATTTTCGTTTTTATGTAAAACACTAACTGCAAAACCCCTCTTGCTACAAAACTTCAAATACATATCAAGTAAAATGCTAGAAAAATCCTCTGCATCATCCCCTCCTGCGCCCGAAAAAATAGTCATGACAGCGTCACCTGAATCATATTTACCAACGCCCGCTATTTCAGTTTTCAACCCCTGAATCCTTTTTAATACAGTCTGTGCATTTTCTTTGTTAGACCAAAAATCCACAGAGTTCATTTCCTGCTCCAGAGTTTCTAATTCTTTTTTTAAATCTTTATTTTTATCTTCCATATGTTTTGAGCCAAAGGCCAGAATCGGACTGGCGACCTACCCCTTACGAAGGGGTTGCTCTACCAACTGAGCTACTTTGGCCTAATTTTCAATGAGCCGTCGATGGGATTTGCACCCACGGCCTCGTCATTACCAATGACGTGCTCTACTACCCGAGCTACAACGGCGACTAAAGTATCTTACTTCAATTTCTTTAAATCATCCAGAATATCTTTGGCATGTTTTTCTGGGTTAACTTTTTCATATATTTTAGCGATTTTGCCTTTTGGATCAATCAAAAAAGAAGACCTTAAAGTTCCCATATATTTTCTACCATACATACTTTTTTCTCCCCAGACACCATATTTTGAAACTATCTTTTTTTCCTCATCCACCAAAAGCGTAAAAGGAAGATCGTATTTTTCTGCGAACTTTTTATGACTTTTCTCGTCTTGAATACTTACACCAAAAACTTTAACCTTTAGTTTTTTAAAATCTGGCCAAGCGTCTCTTATACTACAAGCCTCTTTGGTGCATCCTGTGGTATCGTCTTTTGGATAAAAGTAAATCAAAACCCATTGTCCCCTATATTCGGAGAGCTTGTGGCTTTTTCCATCTTGATCCAAAGCTTTAAAATCTGGCGCTATCTTTCCTTCTTTTAGTTTCATAATTTAATTCTAGCACATACAATACTTTTGAGTTCGGTGAATAATACTTCCTCAGCGGATGTTTCTTGGAAGTATTATTCACCGAACTCATTTTTTATACTCGACAAGTTTACCCGCTTCTATTTCTATTTTATCAGCCTTACGTAGATTTTTTATTTGTTTCTGTGAGAGTATTTTGTGGTGTTTGATTTTATCCAAATGCTCGTGTATTTCTGATAAATCCTTTTCCGAAGTGCGCCAGTTTATTTTGTTAAAATAGTTCAAATCAAAAGGGTCGGAGTATTCGCGCAAAGTTTTCTGACCATTGTTCAAAAAATACTCATGAAAATACGACATTGCTAACTCTCTCACAGTTTTATAAACAGGTTCACGATACCTCAAGACCCCATGATTTGTTTTTGAAATAGCTCCAAAAAAACCGTCAATCCTAAACACAGAGACAACATGATCATAGTC
>JBEBJM010000084.1:0-2435 GCA_040079895.1 Nitrospira sp. | reverse complement strand
GTCTTCCTGAGGCTGATACATACCGCCAGAAAGTTTGCTCGTATACCGCACGATACTCTTTTGCAGAGTCAGTGTGCAGTTGACACTGGTATATCCCGACTTTACCACTTTATTGGGATAACATATTGATAATAAAAGAAACCCTAAAAAATTTGTAGACGTAAATATCTGTTTTAGGAAGCTCTTGCCTTTTTTACAACGTCACGCGAGAGGATGTGATTCAGACCTATTCTATTAAGAAGTTCTTTTTGTTCAGCGGTAATGCGTGTTATATTGAATGTCGACAGACGAACATTTTCAACTTCTATTTGGTCTATCTGACAGTCCGAGAGTTTTTCGTATAATCTTTCATGGGACACAATGTCCTTTGTCGCATCACCTTCATTATGATGAAGACGCAGAGTAAGTGCCCGATTAATGAGATGAGCAAGGACACAGATTGTATAATGAGCTTTCACGTGAGCCTCCGTCCATACATATACAGGAGCAACTTTAACGAATGATTTGATATCCCTGAAAGCCGATTCTATCACCACCTTGTCTCTGTAGGGAATTATTGCCTCTTGCGCCGAAACCTTAAACCCCTTGCCTTTCTTTTCACTATGATTCGTTACAAGCATCCAGAATCCGTCAAGCCTGCCTGCCTTCTGTAGTGCAGTTTCGTCGACTTTTAAAAGTCCCTTGTAGCTGCGAATAATTCTCTCCTTTTCACCATCCTTTTTTTGTTTAAGGCGTGTTAATTTCAATTTTACATCCACAATGCCCTTCAGATTTGTCTTAACGAGCCGTTTTTTGAATTTTTCATATGTCGCCCTGCGCTGTCGTGAATTCTTTGCAGTATGCAACTCTTCGTTCATCTCCCCGACATAAGCCCTGAAATCTTCAATAGCCTGCATTCTCAACTGCCGCTGGTCTTTAAACAGTTGTGTATTAAAACACAGGATATAGCGGCGCTCTCCTTTAACCTTTACCTCCCTGTAATATGTCACTTCGTTGAGTCTTTTGAAATCCGATAAGGCAGCAGCCTGTCTGTCTACCTCAGTAATGTTCAGATGAGAAAACATGCTGAAGTCAATGCCGGAAATGCCTTCCACTTGGCTTTTGTCCATGGCTGAAATATATTTTTTCCCCGCATGCTCAAGAAGCAGAAGGTTTTCCTCAGATACCATGCCCCGGTCAAAGATCAAAGTTGCTTCGGTAACCTTAAACCGCTCCCTCAGACGTTCCATAAGCCAGGTTATCGTCTTTGCATCAGCAGTGCCACCGGAAAGTACTTCCCAGTAAAACGGCAGGCCATCACGGTTTACCACCAGCGCCAAAACCACATGGTTGAAATATCCCTCTTTACAATGCCCCCACTTCATCAGCACACAATGAGACCCGGTAAAAGTGGTGCTCGACAAATCGTAAAAAACAGACTTCAGAGAATCAGGATTATCTGTTATCATCTTCGTAAACAGATGACTGCATATCGCCTCTTTGTTATTCTCTATGGTAGTAAGTTCACGGAAGATACGGGATGAATTTATCAGATCGCTTTGTACATCCAGAAGCCATCTTAAAGCCGTCTTGCAAAACCACTGGGGTGTCTGTGACTTAGAAGCAGGGTCAATACAGCGGTTTATTGTCAGTATCCTGGCTATTGTTGCCACGCCCAACGCCCTTTTGCCGTTATGCTGAAAAATATCATCGAGTCGCCATTCATCCCATAGTGCATTTGCGACAGCTATATCAAGATAAGAATAATGATGGGTCACAACAATATCATCAGCCGTAGTCAAGAAGGCATCTGGCTTTTTAATCACTTTCAGTAAATTGCGCCATCTGTCGGCCTCCTCGTCGGAGAGCCTTCCCAGCTTCACTACTATGTCCTTGCGGTTCTTTCCACCTTTGCGATAGGGAAGTGCCAGACTATAGGAACGATACGTCTGTGCTTTATATTTACTTGCTCTCCAGTGAAGATGAAGCTTTGAAATGTCCATATTAGACTTAAGTATAAATAATATTATCATTTTATTTCAAGTATTTAAATATATAATAAATTATTTTCTTAGACGTAATTTGAAAGCGAGATATTCTATATTTGCTTTATTTTTCAACCGGTTAACTCACTTCTGGGGTGCTAAAGTGGTAAAGTCAGGATATAAAGGCAAAGAGATAGGCAAACATAGAATAGATTATCTTGTAGAAGATGAGGTTATTGTAGAGTTAAAAGCAGTAGAAACAATGAACAAGATATATGAAGCACAGTTATTAACATATTTAAAAGCAATGGGCAAGAGAATTGGATTATTGCTCAATTTCAATGTAGAGAGGCTTAAAGATGGCATAAAACGGCTGATAATTTAGAGTGCACAGAGGGGAGGAAACGAACTCTCTTATAACATATTGAAAGTTAATACTTTCTCTGTGTTCTCTGTGGTTAAGTTTTGACA
>JBEBJM010000083.1:0-2526 GCA_040079895.1 Nitrospira sp. | reverse complement strand
TATAAGAGACAGATCTCCAATAGTCTTGGAGCATAATGGTGGCTATGGTGTAGCGGTAGCACAAGAGCTTGTGGAGCTTTTAGTCTGGGTTCAACTCCCAGTAGCCACCCAAAAATAATGGAGGAAACGCATAGCGTTTACGTAATATATTTTTGCGTAGAGGCTAATGGGAGTTGAAAGACGGAGGCCGCGAAGCCGACCGAAGGTCGTGGCCGAGTCGGGGTCGAGAGTTCTTATGAGCGAAGCGAATTAGAAACTCGTGACCAACTCCAAGTATCCACACGGGAAAGTTTTTAACTAAAAAGTCCTTATCGAGTAAGGATTTTTTAGTTCTATCAAAGGAGTTGACTTTTTGTTAAATAATAGTATTTTAATAATCGGATGTTCTTATCCAGATGAAGGCATACTACTTCGATCAGCTTCTGCGAGCACTGCGGAAGCTGGATCAGCTTCGTGGCGCTCGTAAGAACAGTGGCGCCTTCGAGCGACTGAGCGGTGAAGTTTCCGAACTGGTCTGTTCGATCATCTAAGGCCTAAACCCGCTTTACAGCGTACGGGAACACCCGTCCGGTTGTAAGGAGGGTGTTTTCTTTATTAAAAAATCTGGAATGTAGATTGTGCTATTATTATGTTCAAACACAGTTCTAACTTTATCTATTACGTAACCCCGGAAAAATGAAAAAATATCTATTCAAGAATTATTACGAACCAAAGCTTTTAGAACAGGGTGTAGATAATATTGTTTTGAGAACTTACACTCATATAAAAGGTTTTTCTACGGATGATCCAAACAATTCCACTGAACTTATATTTACTCCACAAAAAGAAGTTTCCAGAAGGATCAACGATATTTTTTCCAAAACAAAATTAGAAAAAGGTGTGGCTATCACGTCTATTGTCAGTTTCAAAACTTCGCAAAAGTTTTTGTTCTTGCTTGATTGTGGTATTTCTGTTTCAGATAAAAATGAAAAGGAGCTAATATCTATAATAAAAAAAAGTAAGAAGAAGATGAAGGGTTTAAAAAGAGCCATGGTTTTAAGGACTCTAAACTCTTATCATGTTGTTGGTTTTGTCCCGCTTAGTTTCGAAGAATGGCAGAACCATATGGCGGAAGCTATTTTACTTAGGAACAAAAAAGGCGAATCCGTCGGCGATATTCGTTATATCGGGCATAGTTTGGAGAGGGGTTACGGCTCTCTTAGGTTGAGTGACTATCTCGGCAAGCCAACTCCAGAGTTTGTGTGCTATATCTAAACTCCGAAAAGACATTATTCTTCTGATTTGCTATAATCAAGATATGGAAGAAGAGAACTTGAATAAAGACGAGAGAAATCTAGAAAAAGAAAAAGTGGCTTTTGAACTAGCTATACGTGATCCTATTTCAGATCTAACAACGGATTTTGATGACGACGCTGTCAGTTCTATGGTGGACGATATTGTTGCCGGTCACGTTTTTGTTTTGGGTGAAGTCCACGGTGTGAAGGAGAATCCAAGTATTTTGTATACTCTTATAAAAAAGTTTGGCTTTAGACAGATAGGTATAGAGTGGGACAAAGAGTTGCAGAGGGCTGTAGATCTTTTTCAGACTGAAGGTGTTGTCGATTTTAGCGCTATTATGAACAGTTCCGATGGTCGTATTACTGCAGGATATTTTAATTTACTAAAAAGAGTAAAAGAGGAGGGTTTGGTTGATTCGGTATTTTTCTTTGATGATAAAGATAGTTGGGGAAGGAGAGATGAAGTTATGGCTCAGGAGATTATAGGTGCTACAGCGGATAACATTCCAACTATTGTTATCGCTGGAAACGCTCACGCAGAACTGAAAGATATAAGAGAAGGGGACGGAACGGTTCATCCATCTATGGTTAAGTTTTTGGAGGATAAGGGTAAGAGTTTTTCTGTTGGTAGTATAGTTTATCTTTCTGGAAAATATTTTAATAACAAAGCTAGGGATTTTGAGGTTGTGGATGATGTTAAAGGAAGAAAACCAAATTTCCATAAAAATGCTTCTGGGGTTTATATTTTTGAACTTCCTACAGCTCATTTAGGTGTTGTACCAAATCCTACAGGCATATATATAGGTTAAATAAATGGGAAATATTTTAATAACAAAAACTTTTGACGATTACGAGCTTTTGGATAGTGGTGATGGAGAGAAACTAGAAAGATATGGCGGTATGGTTTTATCTCGTCCAGATCCTCAAGTTTTGTGGGCAAAATCATTACCAAAAACAGAGTGGGGAAAAGCAGATGCAGTTTTTTTGCGCACTGGTACAAGTGGCAAGTGGAAGTTTTCTGAAAAAACTAGTAAATCTTGGCAGGTTTCTCTAAATAATATCAAGTTCAATCTAGAACTTTTGCCGTCAAAACATCTAGGGGTCTTTCCAGAGCAGTCTGTTCAGTGGGAATGGTTGGAGGGAAAAATAAAAAACCATATTTCGTCAAAAAAAGTTAATAGTGAGGATGGAGGGAAGGCTACGGCCGTTTCAGTTTTAAATCTTTTTGGCTACACAGGTGGAGCTACTT
>JBEBJM010000082.1:0-2586 GCA_040079895.1 Nitrospira sp. | reverse complement strand
GATACAGACGACTTCAGAATTGTTGGTGGAAAAAAACTTTCTGGAACAATACAGACTAATTCATCAAAAAATGGTGCAATGGGACTTTTTTGTGCATCTCTTTTGAATAAAAAGCCTACCACTTTGCACGGAATCCCTAGAATAGAAGAAATATCAAGAGCCATAGAAATATTCGATAGTATTGGTGTAAAAGTAGAATGGATTGATAAAAACTCTGTAAAAATAACTCCACCAAAGAAGTTTAAACTAAACAATATCGATATAAAATCTGCTGGTAGAATAAGATCTGTTCTTATGATGATCGGCTCGCTTATTCATTCAGAAAAAAAGTTCAACATTCCTCACGAGGGTGGTTGCAAGATGGGGCAACGTACAATAGCTGCACACAGATACGGTCTAGAGTCACTAGGTGTAAAGATTTTAACAAAAGAGAGTCACTATGAGATTAGTTCTAAAAAACTAAAACCAGCTGACATTGTTTTGTATGAAGCTTCAGACACCGCGACTGAAAACCTTCTTATGGCTTCAGCTCTTATACCTGGGAAAACTACACTGCGTTTTTGTCCACCGAACTATCAGGTTCAAGACGTCTGTTTCTTTTTGGAAAAATGTGGAGTGAAAATAGAAGGAATCGGAACAACAACTTTGGTTATCCACGGTATAAAAGAGATAAACACACCTATCGAGTATTACAACAGTGAAGATCCAACAGAATCTATGATGTTTTTATCGGCTGGGATTGTGACAAACTCTAGTATCACTATAACTCGATGCCCTATTGATTTTCTTTCTGTTGAACTACTGAAGTTGGAAAAAATGGGTTTGAAATATAAAAAAACAGAAAACTATTTAGCTAAAAACGGCAGAACAAAACTCTGTGATATAACCATCTATCCGTCAAAACTAAAAGCTTTGTACGACAAAATCCATGCTTCTGCTTACCCAGGTATAAACTCTGATAACTTACCTTTTTTTGTGCCTATAGCAAGTCAGGCAAAAGGCACGACTCTTATACATGATTGGATGTGGGAAAACCGAGCTATATATTTTACCGAACTGAACCGTCTGGGGGCCAATATCGTTCTAGCAGATCAGCACAGAGCCATAATACAAGGCCCGACAGAGTTAAAAGGTAACCAAGTCGTCTGTCCGCCAGCTCTACGTCCAGCAACTATAGTCTTGGTCGCTATGCTTGGAGCAAAAGGCGTTTCTATTTTACGAAATGTGTATTCTATACGACGAGGTTATGAAAATATCGCCGAGAGACTGACTTCTTTGGGAGCTGATATAAAGCTTCTAGATAATTAAGTCGAAATTGATTTTTTGCTGAAATAAAGATAAACTAACTTTTATTGCCGGGGTGACGGAATTGGTATACGTACACGACTCAAAATCGTGCGCCGAAAGGCATGAGGGTTCAAGTCCCTCCCCCGGCACAGTGAACATAGTGACGGACTTGAAACCCGATTGAGATATTTTATGAGTTCGCGAAATAAAATATCCAATTGGGGTACCGAGTCTGTAAGACTCAAGTCATCCCGGCACAGTGAATAATCGATGAAACCAAAATTACTTATTATCCTCGGGCCAACTGCCTCTGGGAAAAGTGACTTAGCTGTAAAAATCGCCAAAAAATACAATGGTGAGGTTGTTTCTGCTGATTCAAGACAGGTATATAAAGGTCTAGATATAGGTTCTGGCAAAATCACAAAAAAAGAAATGCGAGGAGTCCCCCACTATATGTTGGATGTGATTTCTCCAAAGAAGACGTTTTCTGTATCTGATTTTCAAAAGTCATCTAGCGATATAATAAAAAAAATACAAAATCGCGGTAAGTTGCCTGTTGTTTGTGGTGGTACAGGTTTTTATATTCAATCTATCGTTGATGGTTTGGTTTTACCAGAAGTGCCACCAAATAAAAAGTTAAGAGAAAGTCTTGAGAAAAAATCAATAAGTGATTTACAAAAAATACTAAAAGATTTAGATATAAATAGATATAAAAATATAGATATAAAAAACCCAGCTAGACTGGTCAGGGCTATAGAGATAGCAAAATCTTTGGGAGAAGTTCCCAGACTCAAAAAGCTGGACAGTGGGTATGATATTTTACAAATAGGCATAAAGCTTTCTGACGAAGACTTGAAAGATAGGATAAATAAAAGATTACTTTCTCGTATGAAAAAGGGTATGGTAGATGAAGCGAAAAAACTTCACAAAAATGGACTGCCTTGGAAAAGAATGAGAGAGTTCGGTTTAGAGTACAGATACCTCGCTGATTTTTGTGAGAAAAAAATTACAAAAGATGATTTGATTAAAAAAATAGAGATAGAAAATTGGCGTTATGCAAAAAGACAGATGACTTGGTTCAAGAAAGATAAAAGAATAAAGTGGTTCCCACTCTCTGATATAAAAGACATAGAAAAAGAGGTAGATAGGTTTATTGCAGAATAGTTTTGTTTGTAGTAAAAATAAAGAGGGGGCCAATATGACAAACGATCCGCTTGTTCGTCTGGGTCACGAAAACACCATCTGTGGTGGGGATCTTGAGGAGGTAAACGAGGCCGACACGGACAAGGTCGAGCAGAT
>JBEBJM010000081.1:0-2598 GCA_040079895.1 Nitrospira sp. | reverse complement strand
AGAGACAGGTTCTGGACTGTTCACCATTGAAAAAAGCATCTGAGTTGCGACAATAACTGTTTTGTTTACCGCTTTACACTTTTTTATTATCTGACTTTGAATAAAAGGTAACTTTTCTATTGGAACATCTTCTCCCAAATCTCCCCTAGCCACCATAACAGCATCGGCTGACTCGATGATTTCTTGGATGTTATCTACCGCAACCTGCCTCTCTACTTTAGCAATTATTTTTTGCTTACCAGAGTTTTGATATATTATTTCTCGGCACTTTTCTATTTCTTTTTTACTACCAACAAAAGACAGTGCGATGTAATCAATGTTTTTTTCTACACAAAACTTTATCAAGTCTTTATCCATCTCGGTTAAGTCATCCAAAGCTGTCTCGTCAAAAGTATGACCGTCTTTTTTTTGTATTCTTGGACCTGGTAGATCAGCAACAACAGGGATATTTAAATTGTTTTCTGAACAGATTTCTTTTAACAAGTGTAGATACTTTTCACACATCTCTTTATCCAACCAAGAAAAGTTAAACCTCACAGCATCAACTTTGCCCGATAGCATTTTTGATAGAATCTCTTTATCAAAAGAAGACGGACCAACGGTGGCCAAAATCTGAGTTCTAGAGTTGTTATCGGCAGGTTTGATATAGGATTCGGTCTCTTTTATCTCCTTGTTTAGCATGTGACCTTCAGAATCCAAGTCATACACGACGACTTTACTAAAAGGAAACTCGACGTTGGCTATTTCTTCGTCAGAAATATTTTCTATGTATTTGACCAAAGTTCTCATGGAGTTACCGTGACCAACAACCAAAACGTTTTTGTCTTGGTTTATTATCGGAAGTATTTTTTCTAGGAAAAAAGGAACTACTCTTTCGTAAACCATTTTCAGAGTTTCCCCGTTTGGTATCGGATAGTCCCAACCACGACGAAGTCTTTTGAACTCCTCTTCGCCCAAAAGCTTTTCCATATCTTCTTTATCTTTACCAGTGTAGTCTCCGTAGTCTCTTTCGTTTAGGTTTGAGGAGTGTTCTGTTGGAAGATTTAAAATATTGCAAACGTTTAACATGCAAGAAAGTGTTTCTATACTCCTCACCTGCATAGAAGCAAAAGCGTAATCGATTTTCAAATCTTTTATCAAAAGACCCATATCTTCTGACTTTTCAAAACCAACGTCGGTTAAATGCCTGTCACGAGTTCCCGTCCATTTTCCCAACTTATTCCATTCTGACTCCTGATGTCTAGCGATAATTAATTTACCCATTTTATTTATTTACTTTATTTGCTGGTTCTTTTCCGTTCAAAAAATCTATAATGTTGTTTGCGGCGATTTTCGACATTTCCTCTCTCGCCTCAACACTTGCAGATGCTATGTGCGGTGTCAGTATAACGTTTTGTTGTTTTATTAATTCTGGAGAAATATTTGGCTCAAACTCAAAAACATCAAGCCCAGCTCCTGCAATAACATTTTCCTGAAGAGCTTTAGTTAAAGATGCTTCGTCTACTACAGGACCTCTGGATGTGTTAATAAGAAAAGCAGTCTTTTTCATTTTATTCAGTCTTTCCCAGTTTATGAGATGTTTGGTGCTTTCCAAAAGCGGAACATGAATACTGACGACATCGACTTTTTTCAAAAGATCATCCAGAGACTCTACATACTCTGCGCCGGACTCTTTTTCAAAATCCTCGCTTCGAGTTACGTCATGATAAACCACTTTCATACCCAGAGCTTTTGCATAAAAACCAACTCGACTACCTATTCTACCGACACCGACTAAACCTATAGTTTTTCCTAAAATATCAGTCCCGATAAAATTTGTAGGAGACCAACCTTTGTATTTTCCATCTCGAACAAACTGGTCTGCCTCAACTATCCTCGCAGTCAAAGCAAGCAAAAGTGCCAAAGTGTGTTCCGCAACAGCTTCAGAAGTTATCTGTGCTGGAGCATTACAAACCGTAATACCTCTTTTTTTTGCTTCTTCTGTGTCCAAATTATCAAAACCACTTGCATAGTTTACATACAACTTCACGTTTGGAACAGCGTCAAAGACTTTTGAATCTATTTTGTCTGTAAGTAAAGTAACGACAGCATCGTATTGTTTTTTGTTTAGGTGCTGGATTATCTCATCCTGTGTTGGTAAAACATCTGACTCGTTGATATCTACATCATAGCCACTGTCTCTCAATATTTTCACACCGACATCATCTATTTTTCTAGTTACAAATATATTTGCCATATTCTGATTATAGCAAATTAAAAAATGTACTGGAACTTGGGGGAAATTGATCAGATTTCAAAAAATAAGTAACTAGCATGTCTAAAATCTACAATCCTCCTAACGGAACATGATTAATAAAAGTGGAGAGTGTTATATATAGGGTACCTAATGTGAAAAGTGAAATAATACATTTATGATATTTAATAAATAAAGCTCCATTTTTTATTATATTAATGTCCAAATAATTTGTTCCTAATACATTGTCCATCTTAAAAGTTTCCTGAACATACTCTGACATACTTGTAACTCGATCACTTGATGGTCTACCTTTGTCTAAGATTATGGATTTGGCACTATTTGATATCTGTCTCTTATACACA
>JBEBJM010000080.1:0-2608 GCA_040079895.1 Nitrospira sp. | reverse complement strand
GTTTTAACTGGAGATTTAACTGCAAGAGTCTCTGGTAAAACCGGAGTATTTTTTACAGAAGAAACTTCATTCTCAGCATCAACTTTTTTACCTTTTAGATTACTTAGAAAGTTAAATGTTGTTGGAGAGTTTTTGTAACTCAAAATAGAATCCTCTTCTACGTACCAAGCTTTACCGATTCTTGTAGAAACAACCTGTCCTTCTCGACAAAGTCTTCCGACGTAATCTTTTGAGTAGCCGGTTAAAAGACTAGCGTCTTTAACTGGAATATATTTTTTATTATTTAAAATTAGTTCAGAACTCATTGCTTATATTATATATAATAAAAAATAATAAAAATACAAAAATATGTGGATAATACTCAATATATCGGCTATACGACTTTTTTTATCTATCCGATATTTTGGGGAAAAAATAAAAAAATTATATTAATTTTAAAGAAACAAAAACAATAAAACTGACTAGAACTATTTTTAAATAACGATCCCTAATTTTAGTTAAAAAATATGTTGATAATGCTGGATTAAAAATAGGGGTATTTTATTGGAAAAATACTTACCTTAAAAATATAAAAATTAAATAGAAAATATTTATAAAACATTCATAATCAATTATAAAGTATATGAAAATATTATTAACCTTTTATATACTTTATATATGTACAAGTCTTATTTATGCATATATTTTATAAATATGTATTTAACTACTTATGTCTATAAACCACTGCTATGCATACCGTAAGTACCCCAATTGACTAGACTGAAACTAACCAAAACCATTAACGTAATCATCGACGTTACCATCCAAAAGAGATTTGAGCCTGAATACCTATACCCACAAAAACGCCCTGATTAACGCTTGTTATGGCCTAATTCCCCAATATAAACCGAATATATGGACAGTATAGTGTCAATAGAGTACATATCTAGACTTTTACTCTTTTTAGTAAGACTTTCTATTGTTGAGTGATCGCCTTGGTGTATAAGTTATCTTGATAGAGGTTAGAGCAGATGCTGTAGAATAGACCCCTATTCCCGCATTATCTACATAGGAAGGCAGGTCTAATATGGACACTAGTTGTTCTGTTTTACTATGTACAAAAGGCTTAAAACCGCGCTTTACAGCATCAACCGCCACTATTTCTTTATGGGATAGAGTAGCCACTTTATTTAAAAGATAATAAGGAGGGTTCTTTAAAACCGTCTTTGTCTCACCCACAACTCTAGGTGTGGTGTCCAAAATAAAACCACCAAAACTCAAATAAGTTTGCTGAAGTTTATAACTATAAAAATCAACTATTTCGTTCGCGCTGTTATAAGCACTAAAAGGAGCTTGTGATATGTTTGCTGAAAGTTTTTTATAATCAACCGAGCCGTAGGATTTCTGATATAAAGCTACTGGTCCCCCGTATATAGAAACGGCTCCCACTGAAAGAACTAGACCAACAATAAATGTTGTGGCTTTTTTGGATGGAAAAATATCCAACGCATGAAGTAACTCGTGTGTAAAAAAAATAGGTGAAAAAACGTAATCAAAAAAGATAAAAAACTTGGAAAAAATGGGCTTGTTCTCCCCCACTATTTTTACATCAATTTCTTCATTTTTCGGTAAAATATCAATCTCGGCTAAACGAGATATTGTTAATATTAGCTCTTCTTTTGAAACCTCTTCTAGTTCAACAATGGACTCCAAAACTTCATTTTTTTCTAAAAAATCTTTTTCTGAAGATGTTTTTTGATGATCCAAAATAGACTGTTCTGTTACATACCAAAGACGACCAATTCTTTTGGAATCAAGTTTGTTTCCCCTAATTAACTGACCTATGTAGTCTTTTGAGTACCCAGTTTTTTGAGAAGCATCTTTTGCTGAAATATATTTTTTATTATCAAAAAATAATTCTTCGGTCATGGGTAAATTATATATCCCAAAAACAAACAAAGCTCTAAAAAATTGTGGAAAAAATAAAATCAACAAAAAATAAATGCTTTTTAAACGACACGAGGTGTTGTGGTTAAATCCCCTTTTTGGATATTTTGAAGACTCTCAAAAAACAAGCCAATCAACATTTGGATGAGTCTGAACTAAATAATGAAAGGAGTTACTAACAAAAAGCTGTATGGTGACTTAATAAAAATCCTAAAATACGCCTAGCTAAAAAGAGAACAGCTGGCAGAAAATGTGGGTGGTGTCTCTGGGGTTGAGTATCCCACCACAGGACTTATCAACATCAAACATTGCTAATCAAACATAAAGTATATAAAATAAGTATCAACCTTTATATAACTTTATCAACATACAACTCAATGACAAACCTATATATAACCATAAAACAAGCTTCAAGGATTCTAGGAGTTTCCCCGCTAACCCTCCGCAACTGGGACAAAAACGGTAAGCTAAAAGCGCACAGACACCCCATGAACAACTACAGAGTTTATAAAATTGAAGATCTGGAGAAAGTTATACAAGAAATAGAAGTGGGGGCAGGACTAAGAAAAAGCACAAAAAAGGAAGTTAGAAAGCTAATAGTTCAGCATTTGGAAGAAGAATAACCGAATACAAAAAAACATCCCGGTCAAGGGATGTTTTTTTGTATTCGGTTATTTATTTT
>JBEBJM010000079.1:0-2701 GCA_040079895.1 Nitrospira sp. | reverse complement strand
GAATATGCTAAAAACTTAGCTGATGTTTGGACTAAACAAGGCCACAAAGTTACAGTAAAGATTTTTGGAAATTTTCAGAAGTACCCTTGGGGACTAAGACATATCTTGTTTTTCTTCTATATTATTCCATCTGTCATTTTTGCAGATTATATTTTCACCCTTGAAGCTTTTAGTTCTGGAATAGTGACGATAGCTTCAAAAATATTTTTCAAAAAAGTTATCTTTAGGACTGGAGGAGATTTATTATGGGAATCTTATACAGAGAGAACTGGGGATACAGTTTTGTTAAAAGATTTTTACCAAACTAGTTTGGATAAGTTATCTCGTAAGGAAAAAATCATTTTTTCTTTGATGAAATGGACATTACGTAACTTGTCTGCAGTTATTTGGAGCACAGAGTGGCAAAAAGATATTTTTATGAAACCATACAGGTTGGAAGAACAGAGGCATTTTATTGTGGAAAATTATTACGGCCCAAGATTGAACCCTGTAGAATCGTCCGAGAAAAATTTTATTGGTTCTGCACGTAAACTTAAATGGAAAAACATTGAAATGCTCCAGAATATTTTTGAATCACAAGAAGTTAAGAGTGTGGGCGTTAGGTTGGAAATATCCCATATTCCTCACGAACAGTTCCTGGAAAAAATAAGACAATCATACGCAGTGATAGTTGCTTCTTTTGGTGACATAAGTCCAAACACAATACTGGATGCAATCAGATGTCAGAAACCGTTTATAGTTACTAAGGAGACTGGTATATACGAAAGGATAAAAGACGTTGCAGTTTTTGTTGATCCAAAAAATCCAGATGATATCAAAGAGAGAGTGTTATGGCTTTCTATTCCTCAAAATTACGAACTGCAAAAGAAGAAGTTGCAGTCTTTCAATTTCACTCATTCTTGGGAAGAAATGGCTGATGAATACTTAAGGATTTATGATTCAATAAAATAAAATGAAAGTCTTATCTATAGGTATGGATAGAAAATTGTTTGAGGAAAAAAGCCCTGTTTTGGAGCGCTCTTTGGGCTACTCTTCAAAAATGGAGGAACTTCATATTATAGTTTTTTCCTTAAAAAAACATAAACTTTCTCCAAAAAAGATAAATAATTTGTTTTTGTATCCGACCAACTCTAGTACGAGAGTGGGTTTTCTATGGGATGCTTACCAAATGGGTAGGAAGGTTATTATAGATAATAAGTTTGTTCGTGGAGACAGTGTCATCTCTGCTCAAGATCCAATGGGTATTGTCGGCTATGTTTTAGCAAAAAGATTCCGCCTGCCTCTACAGTTGCAAATTCATACAGATATATTTAATCCTTATTTCAGGAATTCTCTGACTACTTGGAAAAATTTTTGGTATTCAGGATGGGTTAACGTCTTGCTTGCAAAATTTTTGATACCAAGAGCTCAAGGATTACGTGTTGTAAGTGAAACTATAGCTCAGTCTTTTCGAGAAAGGTTTCCTTATATGAAAGCTAGGATAGATGTTTTACCCGTGTTTGTAGATGTAGAAAAACTATTAAACAATGACTACAAAATCGAAAAAAATATAAAAAGTGATTTCCCACAGTTTTTATTTACCATTTTTATGGCTTCGCGCCTGTCTAAAGAGAAGAGGATTGATGTTGCATTGTTTGCTTTGCAAAAAGTGGTAAAGGATTTTCCTCATACAGGTTTGATTATTGCGGGTGATGGATCTGAAAAGAGACATCTAGAGACGCTAGTTAGAAGGTTGGGGCTGTCAAACAACGTAGTTTTTGTTGGGTGGAAGAAGGATCCATCTTCATACTACAGAACAGCCAATATGTTTTTACTTACTTCGGATTATGAGGGCTACGGCATGACACTGGTCGAAGCTGGAGCATCTGGTTGTCCAATAGTTACAACAAATGTTGGTATAGCAAAAACAGATGTATTTAAAAATGGACAAAACTCCTATGTTTGCCCTGTTGGCGATGTGGAGGCTGTGTCCTCATCTATTTTCGATATAATATCTAACCCAGAAAAAAGAGAGTTGTTTAAACTACAGATGAGGGATAGTATTAAAAGCATAGCTATTTCAAAGGAAGAGTACACTAAAAAGTACGTAGAAATACTAGAAAATACAATAAAAAATGTTTAAAAAACTTATAAATTGGGGACTATCAGTAACGGAAGAATATGTGATTATTCGTTACATAATATCTGGTGGCACAGCAGCAGCAACAGACCTAGTCTTGTTATATATTTTAATTAATTTTATTTTGATGCACTATCTTGTTGCGTCGATTATCGCTTTCATAGGATCTTTTTTTGTTAGTTTTGTTTTGCAAAAATTTTGGACTTTTAGAAGTCACGAAGAGAGAACACATAAACAGATGGTTATGTATTTAGGGAGTTCTCTTTTTGGTCTAGGGCTAAATACTCTACTTATGTATCTTTTTGTCGATTTTATTCATCTTCAGGTAATAATTTCTCAATTTATTGTCGGTGGGATGGTAGCTTTTTGTACATTTTTTATATCTAGGGAGTTGGTTTTTAAATATAAAAAAATATGAAGTTGCTAATAATTACACAAAAAGTAGATGAAAATGATGATCATTTTACATTTTTCTTGGACTGGATAAGAGAGTTTTCTAAGCATTATGAAAGTGTAAAAGTTATAACTCTATGGAAGGGATATTTTAATCTACCTGAAAATGTGGAAGTTTTTTATTTGGGT
>JBEBJM010000078.1:0-2790 GCA_040079895.1 Nitrospira sp. | reverse complement strand
GATGTGGAGAGCGAGGGTCGTCGCGGAAGAAAAAGCTCGAGATGTTGCGATGGAGCGAGAAAGAAAAGAGCGCTTCCGTCGGCTCATCCACGAGCTTCTCCGTTCACGACAGTAACGGCTCCGTCAGTCTCATTCGGTAACTGACGATAAAGGGAGTTAAGCTACCCGTCCGTCGTGTAGGACAAAGTGCTGATGACCAACGTCTGCCAGAGCGTCATCCTGGCCCATAGGCGCGGAAATTCTCCGGCGCCTTTTTGTTTATTTATATTTATCTTTTATTTCTAAAGCCCTCGTCATAAGATGATCGCCAACTTCTCCCCATTTTATATACTCTTTGTAATCTTTCGGATCAATTAGTTTAATTTCTAAAATATCTCCATCTGGATCTTTCTCAAATTCTCCATATGGTTTTACAATGGCAACCATTCTAAACTGCCTGAATACTCTTCCACCATCTACTGATTGAACATCTTGGTATCCAATACATTCCATATGCAGGACTTTCATATTTGACTCTTCTTTTATCTCTCGTATAGCCGCTTCAGTATATGTTTCTCCTTTTTCAATAGCACCACCTGGTGGTGTCCAGTTGTTATCTGCTCCATGACCAACAATTACTAATTTATCACCATAGAAACAATATGAATGAACCCCATCTTGAGTTTCAAGGTTTTCTATTTCTGGAACTCCATCAGTGTATGTGACTTTGTAAGTTTTACCTCTATGGTCGAATTGAGAATTTATTTGCATCTTATAATTATACCAAATAAAAGAACCATCAAGGCTTAAAAAGCATAACAGATTATTTTGCCGAATCCCACAATGTATTAAATATACTTCGTAGCATTGCAACAATATATTCATCTTCAATTAGAACGGCAAGTGATCCGGCAGGTTGCCATATTAAAGCTTTGTTCGCGTATAACTGAAAAGCTGTAACGAAAGGAGCAAGACCTTTTATTATTCGTATTTCTCTCAAATGTTCTTTATCTGTTTTATGAAGCATTTCTGCATCCTCATCTGGAAGTAAGAGTGATTTTACAAAAATTCCTCTTTCTTCTCTCTTTCCCATCCATCGGTATTCTTCATCCCAAGAAATAAATTTAACGAAATCTTTTGCTGAACCAAAAAATTGTGTTTCCTCACCTTCTTCATCAAGTATTGAGAAAAAAGCTTTGAGGTATTGTTCCTTACCTTGAAGAACTTTTATTTTTGTTGGAGTTTCCCCTTGATGATAATTTGCTAGAAGTTCTGGCATTACTCCAACTAGAGTTTGTTCCAAGTCTGACATTATTCCTCGTTTCTTACGAAGCAATTCAAGGGCTACTGTGGGAGGTTCTACGACAAAAGTACGAGAATAGCGTTTTTTCTCTGAAAACTTCGCTAAACCGTGCTTTTCTAGTCCAGTAATTGCCTTATAAACATTCGGTCTAGATATACTCAAATGTTCTGCAAGTGAGGCAATTGTTACTGGTCCAAGCTTAAGAGAAGTTAAATAAAGACTCGCCTCTGATTCTAGTAAGCCTAATTCCTTAAGGGAAGTGTATAGACTTTTATCTATTTCTGTTTCCTTATTTGTAGCCATAAATATTGGTTTTTATTAATAAATTGTATATTTTAATTATACACTATCACTTAATACATTGCAATAGCTTGACAGAACTGTTTATTTAGGATATACTTATATCAGAAAGCTAAGGGATGGTCCCAAGGCAAGCTCATTCACCCAGGAGGCTCCCATGATTCTGAACCTGCTTACGATCGCCATGATCCTCGACTCGAAGATCTCGCTCGGGAGCAAGGAAAAGCTGATGCGAGCCCTCCTGGAAGTGAACGAGGTGCTCCAAGAAGTGAAGGATCTCGGTCAGTTCCCGGAACTGGTTGAGAAAATTCGCTTCGGCCTTTCCGACGAGAAGTTTGCGGAACATCTATCCGTAATGCTCGCCGAGCTCACGTCTGCTAGAGCGTCATCCTAGCACCTACGGCCGATTAGTTTACTAACTCGGCCTCCCATCAAAGTTTTTAATGAATTGAAAATTTTGATGGGACAATTCCGTCCCAACTGTTCTTTGAGGAGGTTACCATGTTTGTTGTTGAGACCCCGACCGCCAAAGGTCAAGTGCTAACTGGTCCGTTTGCCACAAACAAGGAAGCGGAAGATTACCTGACCAAGTGGGGTTACAGGAAGCATGAGTCAGGGGGATGGCGTAGACCATACCACGGTGGTAGGTTTGATCCGGACTGGATTGCCGCAAGCATCAGACGGGTTACATCACCAGATAGTCGTGATTAGCAACAAACTGTAAATGTACTCCGGATGGCTACCGGAGGAATAGCGAACGAGAAGGAGGTGAGATGATGTTCAAGATCCGAATTAGAGAATTCGAGTCTGATGGCAATCGCGGCCTTGAGCTTGCGAGAGAGAGTGAAATTCTCTGTCCCGACATCAAGGCAGTGGGCGAGAAGCTGAAATATTATCAGCATTGCTACGGTCGCAAGGGTCATCAGCACTGGAGTCTCGATTCTCTCATGGACGATGATTCCACTCCGGCATTCTACGTCGCAAATGTTGAGCGAGAAGATGGCTCAATGTTGATGGTGTATGATCCAGAGATGGAAGAAATCGGCTTGAGAGTCGAGTTCGATTCCTGGGAAGGATAGCCCTTTTGAATGAGCGGGGATCCCGAAGTAGTGAAGTGCTAGCCACACATCACGCAACTAGGGGCGAGACCGCAAACGAGCGCCGGAAAATATCCTGGCGCTTTTTCTTATGTAAAAATAATATTGCCC
>JBEBJM010000077.1:0-2863 GCA_040079895.1 Nitrospira sp. | reverse complement strand
ATACGATGAGAATTCTGTTTTCTGTTTCTAACAACGAAATGCGCCGATTTTGAAAGTTACGCCTTTGACTCAACGAATGAAAGGGTCATTTTTTGGGAAGCAGGGTCGAATAGCGTAATCTTAAACGTGTATCGTTTACCAAGCTCAAGTGTGCTTCGAAGTTTCTCTTCACTGCCAAACTCTGAAATATGTACGAGACCGGCAACTCCTTCCTCGATAGATGCGAGCGCACCGTGCTTGTTGAATTTGATAACCACTGCTTGTACCAAGTCATCTTTTTTGTACTTCTCTTCAGCATTCTTCCAAGGGTTGTCCTTAAGTGCTTTGATAGAAAGAGAAATCTTACCATCCTTAATTTCAATAATTTTTACTTTTATCTTTTCACCGACACGGAAAAGAAGTCGAGGGTTTTCTACGAGTGCCCAGTCAATTTCAGAGATATGTACGAGCCCCTCCAATCCTTCTTCAAGTTTGACGAAGATACCAAAGTCGACAATACCAGTCACCTCACCAGTGACAATATCGCCGAGTGTATATTTGTCGATCATAATATCCTTACTTTTTTCAGTTGGATTTTTCTCAGAGAAGATGAGTTTACCTTCTTTTGGATTCACACCAATGATTGCAACTGAAAGTTTTGTACCAACAAGTTTTCGCAACTCTTCGAGAATTCTGTCTTTGTCGCCGTCACCAACACGAGGATAGTGCTCGGTCTTGAGTTGTGATGCAGGCAAGAATCCAGAGATACCCTGCCATGACATGATAAGCCCTCCCTTGTTCGCTTCCTGTACCGCGAGCTCATAAACTTTCTTGTCGCGGATAGCTTCTTCTGCTTCTGACCAGATAAGTGCTTGTCGAGCCTCTTTGAGTGAGATCTCGATATAGCCGTCTTCATTGGTTACAGATACAACCT
The DNA here is from genome assembly GCA_040079895.1 of Nitrospira sp. GTDB lineage: Bacteria > Patescibacteriota > Minisyncoccia > Phycocordibacterales > DATDWN01 > C7867-006. The sequence goes on along the minus strand of JBEBJM010000077.1, from coordinate 1,950 downwards.
TACCAGCAACAGTATCGCCGACATTTATTTTCTTGATAATGTCGCGGGCGTTGATGTATTCACGACCGAAAATAATTCCCGTTCCAAATGGGGGAATGTCTATGTAAACTGAACTTTTCTCAATAGCTAATACTGTCCCTTCGACGATATCATCGATTGATGGGGGAGTTGCTGACTCTGCGAGAAACTTATCCATTGCAGTGACAACTTTTGTTTCAGTTGCCTCACTCTCACTATTTTCTTTCTCTACCGCCTTACTTGCTTTATTCATTTTCAAAATTTCAAGAGAAAGGTGTTTGATGCATCCTACGGCCTGTTCGTAATCTAACCACTATGTATAAAACAAGGTGATCGTTTGTCTGTTAAAATTTGAAAATTTAGGTTGCAAATTACTCATCCCTCGTCGACATATCTAGATATGCCTCATCGGGCTTCATAATTTTCGCTCTAAATTTTCAAGTTTTACCTAGACATTAGATTACTCACGGGCCTAACTTAGATCCCGGCATCAAAGGGTTACCTCACTCCTGTACTATTAATATGGCTCAAAATATATTAGTAAATATATTTGGTTCGTCGTTCGGAAAAGAAAATGAATTTTCTCTTCGCTCACGACTGCAAAATATACCCTATTTTTCTTCGTTTAACCACTTGACTTTTTGCCTATATGTGTGATATAATTGGAGAAGGAGATATAGCGTCTCTCCACCCCTCAATTAGGACACTTCAGTTTCTTTAACTTCTAATTGTAACTCACTCGCACTTCTAAATCCAAGACACTTCCTCGGAACAGTATTGAGAAAGGTTTGTATCTCACACAATTCTTTCTCAGAAACTGTTCCCATATCTCTTCGCTTTGGTATCCAACATCTAATCCATCTGTTGGTATTCTCTACCAACCCTTTCTCCCATGAATGGTATGGGTGGCAGAAATATATTTTTGCATGTAATACCTTCTCCAGTTGTCTCCATCCAGAAAAAGCAATATCATTATCAGTGGTGATGGTCTGGACAGACATATTACCAATGATTCTTTTGAAAGCACGCGTTACAACCGCGTGTTTTCTGTTGGGTATCTTTTCTATCCAGACATATCGAGTATGTCGATCAACTACCACAAGCAGACACCATGTGGAGTGAGATGACACAATGAAGTCTGCTTCAAGGTGTCCTGTTCCGGTACATACAGGTCGTGATTCAATGAAGTTACGTCTTGTCTGTATACTCTTCCTGTACTTCTTCCAACCACTTTTCTTCTTGTATTTTCTCCAAAACAAGTGGCTGTCTAACGCTCGTGAGTATACATATTTGTACACTGCTTTTGTAGATATTTTGTATCCATTGAGATTAAAATATCCCGCAATTCTCTCCGGTGACAGTCCTTCTTCCAATTTCTTTTTAACCAACTGACTCATCTTTCCATCCATAGCCACTTTCATACAATCTCGTTTACACAGATACCTTTTGTAGTATGCCTTATGCTGGGCTTTCTTTGGTATGTACAGACCATGGACTGTTCTTGTTCTCAATTCACGAGAGACAGTATTAGGACTTCTTCCTAATACCTGAGCAATCCTTCTTACAGAATATTTTTGCGTCTTCAGTGATTCAATTTGAACCCTTTCCTCATATGTTAATTGTGTGAATGTTTTCATACTCCAATTATATGGAGTGTCCTAATTCAAAGGTTAACTGGCTTAGATGAATATTATTTTCTTGTTTCAGCTGTTGGTGGTTACTTTGCTGTTTTCTATGCAAATCTTTTCGGTCTATCAAGCGTGTCATCAAGAGATGATCCTTTTTTCAAATATCTTCGTATGCATAGGCTATTACGAAGTACTTTGTATTATGTTCGCAGGAGGGCTGTACTTAGTCACCATAACCACTGGATTTACCCATGCTGTTTGGATGATGAATCTGTTTTTTAGTATGGCTTTGGGAATTGTGCAG
>JBEBJM010000076.1:0-2865 GCA_040079895.1 Nitrospira sp. | reverse complement strand
ATATTTTATTGTGTGATAAAATCTTGTCATGTCACAATTTTATAACGACTCTATTTTTTGGATTGATATAGATAAGATAGTTCCAAATCCTTTCCAACCAAGGCGCGAGTTCAGCGAGCCAGAACTACAGAGTTTGGCTGACTCCATACGCCAGTATGGTGTGTTGCAAGCTTTGGTTGTTACCCGCAAAGAAGTACCAAAAGAAGACGGTGGTCTTGCTGTAGAGTATGAGCTTATTGCCGGAGAGCGACGACTTCGCGCCTCAAAGATAGCCGGTCTTTCACAGGTTCCAGTTTTAATAAAAGTTGGAGATGAATCAAATGATCTGATGAAACTCGAACTAGCTATAATAGAAAACATCCAGCGTGAAGACCTGAACCCAGTAGATCGTGCTAGAGCTTTCCAAAGACTAGTGGATGAGTTCGGTTTCAAACATGTCGAGATAGGTAAAAAAGTTGGCAAGAGTCGTGAGTACGTTTCAAACTCACTACGTTTACTAGCTTTACCTCCAGAAATCCTCGACGCACTTTCACAAGGCAAAATATCCGAGGGTCATGCTAGACCTTTAATGATGCTTGGAGATAGAGTCGAAGAACAAACAACATTATTCAAAGAAATAATGTTTAAAAAACTAACAGTTCGAGAGGCAGAAGCAATAGGTAGACGTATCGCTTATGATAAGATCCGTAAAAAAGGCGCCACTCTCGATCCAGAAACTCAAGAGTTAGAAGAAAGTCTAACCGAAACACTTGGTACCAGAGTTTCTATTGAGAAACGTGAAAACGGAGGGAAGATTCTTATAGATTATTTTTCTGCAGACGATTTGCGAGCTATATTGGATCTATTGAAGAAAAATAAAGCTATGTCACCGACGGAACTTTTAGACAAACATATAGAAGCAAACCCGATACCTCCTAAAAATGAGTTCACACCGAACTACGTCAACGACACAACTGCTATAGAAATGACACTAGATGATGTAAAAAATCTAGACGACAGAACACCTGAACAGAAAAAAGAAGAGGAGAACTCTGAAGAGGAGATTTATTCTATAAAAAACTTTAGTATATAAAACCACCCATCACAGGTCTTTCGACGTGATGGGTGTTGGTGTGGTTATTTTGAATCAAGGCTCTGGGCAGATATAGCGGGGAGGCCCAAAGTCTGTCCAAAAGATGTTTTTGTAGTCGACTACCGACCACAAACCAACCTGATTTTTCTCCAAGAGGTAACGACGCCCAACTCCGGTTAAGTCTTGCTGGGTATTTATCTTGACGACTATCACGTTCGGATCAGTGTTGCTGTGACGACTATAGTCGTACAACTCTACACTCAACCTCCTCACCTCAACCTTTGGATCAATTACACGTAAATCTTCAGGAAGTGTGAGTTCAAAATCTCTGATAGCCGACAAGACGGAACGCTTTACAGCGTCACTGCCAACTCTCAAACCCTCATCGTATTCGTACTCATGATGGAAGGTTCCTTTGGAAAGAGTTGCTGTAGTTGGATCGTAACCTCTTGTGAAGGCTACCCTAGCAGTACCTGTCTGTGTAGAGGATCTTTCGGGCCTTTGTTTTGGTGGAAAATCACTCGTATCTGATAGGCCGTAAGGATCAAGATCGTCAGATAAAAAAGTGAAAAGAGCCGAGTAGTGGTACTTGATACTCGCGAGTGGTTGAGTGGCCTCAACGTCAGTGATATCGATCAAGTATGTATCTTTCACATCCTCATCGTACGCCACCAACATAACAGATGGAGCCTTCTTACGGACAGCAAAACGTAATTGGGTCCAAATCTCTAGAGGAAACGCACCTCCACGATAAGTCACCTTCAGTTTTGGTGTACGAGGGAAGAAATCTGGACTCGCCACATCTGAACACCCCGACCTGACATATCTATCGACGTATTCAAATATGGTCGAAACAAAGTTGACCACCAAAGTTCTCTGGTCCTTCATATCAACCCCCAAAGGTTCCAGAGATTGAACGAGAGGTATTGGAGTAGATGGTGGTGTAGGCTTCGTCTTCAGTGTTGTCAATTGAAGAAGCAGAGCGGATCCAGAAAGCAACAACCCGAGCGATATGAACTGATACTTGGACATTAGCAGATCCTCCAACAAATGTTTGGAACTGATGTTCTGACTTAAGGTTACTCCACGATCTATTAAATATCAACCCGGCCGTCTACTTCTTTTCTGTTTCTAGGTAGTGGCTTATTCTACGTCTTGCCATGTTTGTTTTACATGATTCCAACCATTTATAACTCGGTTTAGCATTTTTCTTTGTTTCTATTTCTACACGATCACCACTTTGAAGAACTGTGTTTATTGCGACAAACTTTCCGTTTACCTTTGCTCCAGCCATATGTTTTCCTATATCTGTGTGTATAGCAAAAGCAAAATCTATAACAGAAGAGTCTTTTGGGAGATCTATAACGTCGCCAATAGGAGTAAATACAAAAATACGTTCCTTAAAAAAATCTTCTTTTATGTCTTCAACGAACTCATCACCAGCTTCTTTTTGATATTCAACCAACTCTTTAACCCAAGATGGAACATCAGAGTTAGAAACACTGTTTGAGTTTTTTGTTGGAAGTATTTTTCTAACCCACGATAGATTTGGGTTAGCTTTCTTTTTTACACCTTCTTTATATGAAAGATGAGAAGCTATACCGAACTCTGCTTCTTTGTGCATTTCTTCTGTTCTTATTTGGACTTCTATGATTCCGCCATCACCTGTGAATATAGTGGTGTGAATAGATCGGTATCCGTTTAGTTTTGGTGACGCTATATAGTCTTTTATACGGCCAGGCAAAGGTCTCCATGAGCCGTGAATTATTCCTAATATTTTATAACATTCAGAT
>JBEBJM010000075.1:0-2958 GCA_040079895.1 Nitrospira sp. | reverse complement strand
CTCCAGGATATGTCGGTCACGAAGAGGGTGGAAATCTAACTGAACAAGTCCGACACAGACCATACTCTGTAATACTTTTTGATGAAATTGAGAAAGCTCATCCAGAAGTTTTCAATATTCTTTTGCAGGTTTTGGACAACGGAAAACTAACTGACTCAAAAGGACGTGTGGTAAACTTTAGAAACTCCGTAATCATACTGACTTCAAATATTGGTTCTAGATACGTAGATAAAATGGAAAAAATCGGTTTCTCTTCTGAACAAAGTGAAAAAGTAAAATACGAAGAAGCAAAAACAAAAGTTATGGAGGCTTTGAAAGATCACTTCCGTCCAGAGTTTTTGAATCGTTTGGATGACATAATCATATTTGATATTTTGGGTCACAAAGCGATAGAAGAAATAGTAAAAATCCAGATTGATCTTGTAACTGAAAGACTGGCTCAAAAAGAAATAAAACTGAACATAAGTAACTCAGTATTCCAACATCTAGCAAAAGAGGGTTACAACCCACAATACGGTGCTAGACCTCTAAAACGACTGATACAGAACAAAATACTAACACCCATAGCTTCTCTTATGGTTAGCAAGGGTCTATCTAAAGGTGGTTCTGTTTCTGTGGATATGAAAGGTAATGAGTTTTCTTTCAACGTAAAAAAGGGTAGAAATGGCTCGTTTATTTCAGATGGTTTTGTAACAGACGGAGTATTGGCCTAGATTAAATCTTGTGCTAAAGTATTTAGGTTCTCAATAAAATGCGTCGGTGGCGGAGTGGTCAATCGCATTTGACTGTAAATCAAACGCCCTCGGGCTACGAAGGTTCGAATCCTTCCCGGCGCACAAACAACTCCCGAAAGGGAGTTTTTGTGTGTCGGAGCAAAGCATGCTTTGCGTGAAGGATTCGAACGGTCTGTCGGTTTATGAGCGCAGTAGCGCTTGTCGACAGACCGGTGGCCAGCATTTTTCAAAATGACGATTTTGAAAAATGAGAGGCCGAAACTCCTTCCCGGCGCACACTAAAAATAACCTTGTGAATCAAGGTTATTTTTTTTGTATGAGTAGTAAGGTTGGAATTATAATTTGACATCTACACATAATTATTATACTGTAAAAACAGAAACAGGGCCATATGCGAGCCCTTTCCAACAAGGAGAATCGCGATGACGAAAAAGTTCACGGTGTTCTATGACACGAGGTTGCGTGAGTTGCTCCAGAAGGAACCGGATCTGAGGCGGTCGCGAGGATTCGTACGGACGATCCAGGTGGTAAACGAAATTCAGATGTATGCGGCCCAACTGCGTGCATACCGGCCGCCGGATTGGTTCCCCAGGGACCTGAACAATGGGTTCTGCTTGTATTGGGAACTCAACCCGCAACCCAGTGAAGAAGAGAGTGACTCCAGTCGGCACATGCTCGACGTGAGCGCGACGGCACTTGAGGCATTTGAAGTCGCTCATCGAATCGAATGCTTGCTAAGTGTATTCGATACTCGCGGCCTTCGGGAAGGACGTTGCAACTTCGAGATGACGACCTGCTTCATGCGGAAGAATGAGCCACCTCATGGTAACTATCCTGGGTGGCTTCATAAGATCCACGCTTGGATCAATGCTGAAACTGGTCGAATTGGATAAGGAGGTATTTTCCCTCCTTCGTTTGTGGCCGTCCAGAAAGCCGTCGAGCTTCTGGGCGGCTTTTCTTATTTAAAAATATAATTTGAAAAAGATAATAGGTTTGGAATTTATAAACTCACCTCACTTTTCATAAGTTCAGTTCTAACATAATCCACCAGGTCGCACATTGACGAAAATGATTTTTTATAGTAAAATTAATAATAGATTTTGGAGGTAAAAAATCATGCGTTATTGGGATAAGGGAAGTCGGAATGTTTTGGTCTTGGGGCCAGTTACATTCAAATTTCCGAAGCTCTGGTTGAGTAGGTTAGCGGAAACAATCAGAACAGGAACGTGGTGGTGGTACAAAAACAGCCTGTCGGTGAGCTTCGGGGAAAACCTTGTGGAGGCGAAATGGTTTTTCCGAAATAAACCCAAACAAGTTGTTCCGTGTGTATTACCACTCGTTGTGGTAAATGCATATCCAACTGTTCGTGGCGTTGGTGCTCTGAAAGTTTGGGAGTACATAAACTACGAAGATGGACTCAGAAACTTCAGTACAGAGTTTCGGCTCGCTTTTTCAAACCAGGGTGCTAGCCACACCTTTGAACACAACGACAACTACGCACTCCACAACGGGGAAGCTAAATTACTCGATTATGGTGCTCCTGGAGTTATGGAACTCATCGTTAATCACAACGAAGAGCTCGCACGATTTCTTGACGCTGTGAGAGAGTATACCGAGAAAAATCCGACCGCCTGACGGAAGCCGACTGCTTCTGGTAGGCGGTTTCTGTTTATAAACACAGTTCTAACATCGCCCACTAGTGTCGCGCACAGTTGCATTTTTAAGCCATTTTTGGTAGTTTATATGGACTATGTCACAAGATAGATTAATACCACTTAGAAACAAGGAGTCAGGGGAGGTGTACTGGACTTCAAAAAACAAGAAAAAAGTCGAGCGAAAAATCGACCTTAAAAAGTATAGTAAAAAGCTAAGAAAGAGAGTATCTTTCAAAGAGGCAAAGAAATAACAAAAACTCGCCAACCTGGCGAGTTTTTGTTATTGCGGGGGATGGAAGAATCTCTCCTTACAGGAGCAGTGCCCGTGTTTGGATATTTTTGTTCGCTTTGCTCCAAAAATATCTCAAACAGGCTTCGATTCTTCACGCAGAGTCTCCCAGACTCTGCTCATCCTCCACGCAAAAATGACTACGTCATTTTATGCGGGGGATGGAAGAATCGAACTCCCGACAGTGCTTTTGGAGAGCGCTGTTATGCCACTTAACTAATCCCCCAAGATGTGTTTATCCTACAAGATTTTTGTCTTTTAAGCAAAACGAAACCGGGTG
>JBEBJM010000074.1:0-3138 GCA_040079895.1 Nitrospira sp. | reverse complement strand
TGTATAAGAGACAGCACAAATATAATATCTATCTTTTTATCAGCCAAAAAACTACCAGTCTCCTCTACTTTTTTTACACCCTTCTCGGTAAGTTTATCCTCCTCTTCTTTGGCAACATTCCAAATCTTTTTAACATTGCCTTCTGTCTCTCCATGTCGCATGACAAAATATTTGTTTCCAGACTTTTTAGTGTGCTCCTTTAGATCATCTATACCGCCTATCACTTTATGTTTGCCATCTTTATCCATCCAAACAGGCAGAGGTGTACCCCAATATCTCTCACGACTTATCGCCCAGTCTTTTATTTCACGAAGCCATTCACCAAAACGGCCTTCTTTTATATATGATGGCTCCCAGTTTATATTTTCATTCTCTGCAACAAGTTTATCTCGCAAGTCAGACATTCTTATATACCAAGAATCTCTTGCATAGTAGATAAGCGGAGTTTTACAACGCCAACAATGTGGATATGAGTGTTCGTATTTTTCTTTTTTGAAAAGTAATCCTCTGTGTGCCAAATCTTTAATAACATCAACAGCAACTTCTTCATCTTTTACAAATCTGCCGGACAAGAAATCCATATCCTCCAAAAAATGTCCGTCGTCTTTTACCAAATGATGTTTAGGTAAACCAATCTGTGTACCCAAAACAAAGTCATCCTGTCCATACATAACGGCAGTATGAACAACTCCTGTTCCATCTTCTGTTGTAACGAAATCCGCCCCATAAACTTTGTATGCTTTTGCAAAAGCTTCTGGGTTTTTATCTAGAAACTTTTCTTTCATAAACGGATAAAGTGGTTCGTATTCCAGTCCAACAAGATCCTTGCCTTTCAATTCTTTTACAATCTCATAACCATCAGCAACAACAGAAAGTCTAGCTTTTGCTAGCACAAAATATTCTTCTGCGACTTTTATTTTTACATAATCAATATCCTCACCAACTGCCAAAGCCACGTTTCCAGGAAGAGTCCATGGTGTTGTTGTCCAAGCTAGTACAAAAGTATTGTCTTCACCTTTAACTTTAAACTTTGCAGTGACAGATAAATCCTTATCGTCTTGATAACCCTGCGCAAGCTCATGAGAAGACAGTGCTGTTCCACAGCGTGGACACCAAGGCAAAACTTTATAGTCTTTATACAAAAGTTTTTTAGAATCAACTGTTTTTAAAACATTCCAAACAGACTCAATATATGAGTTGTGATATGTCACATATGGATTTTCTTGATCAACCCAATAACCTATTCTATCTGTAAACTTACTCCATAGGTCTGTGTACTCCCAAACACTTTCTTTACATTTTTTATTAAACTCTTCTATTCCATAGCTCTCTATTTCTTTTTTAGATTTTAGACCAAGTTGTTTCTCCACCTGCAGTTCAACTGGAAGACCGTGAGTGTCCCAACCACCTTTTCGACGAACGTGAAATCCTCGCATTGTTTTATAGCGAGTTATAACATCCTTAAATGACCGAGCTTCTATATGATGAATTCCAGGTTTTCCGTTTGCAGTTGGCGGACCTTCGTAAAAAACAAACTCGCCTTTTGGTGAATCTTTTTCTAGTGATTTTTTGAAAATTTCGTTTTTATTCCAAAATTCAAGTATTTCTTCTTCCTTTTGAGCAATTGAGCTTTTTAAGGATTTATCTTCTCCTTTTTCATTCATAAAAGACATACTACCACTTTTATTGTTTTTTTCAAAAACTACATTCTTTCAGGAACTTTTATACCTAGTAGGGTTAGTCCGGAAGTCATAACCTGCACAAAAGCTTTTGTTATCGCCAGTCGATATGGAGAAGTTATATCTCCTTCATCTATTATTTTGTGAGATGCATAAAATGAGTTGAACTCGCCTGAAAGTTCAATAAGGTAAGTCACAATATGGTGCGGAGCGTAATCGCTTCCCGCTCTTTCTACAACACTTGGAAATCTTTCGATCAGTCTTTCTATGTTAGTAGTTTGCCAATTTTCTGGAAGTTTTTCTGAAACAGAAACAACCCCTTCTGATTTTTTCAAAATAGAATTTGCGCGAACTGTTGCGTATTGTAAATACGGACCAGAATCACCCTCAAAAGAAATCGACTTATCAAAATCAAAAATAATATCTCCACCTATTGCTTGTCGAAGTATGGAGTATTTTATTGCACCGATAGCAATAATTTCAGAGACTATCTCATCATCTATTTTCTCTTTAACTTTTTCTTTAACCTGATCAATCAAACTTTCAGCAGAAATAACCGTACCAGTTCTGGAAGACATTTTTCCGCTTGGAAGTTTAAGCATTCCATGAGACAAATGTTTCAGCTTTCCTTTAAGTTCTGGAAAAACTTCTCCTATAGCTACTTCAACTACCTTGAAAAAAGAATCCTGCTCGTTAGCTGTAACAGTTATGGATTTATCATATTCAAAAAAATCCTTTTTTATTTGTGCCAAACCCAACTCTTTTGCTTCATATGTCGGCAGTCCTTCGGAATTTAGAAAAACTCTGATGTGTGTTTTTGGTTCAAAATTTTCTCCTTTGAAAATAACTGCTCCATTTTCTCCTTCTTCAAAAACACTTCCCATGTTTTCTCTCACAAGTTCTGCACCTATTTCACCAGACTCACTTTCAAAAAAATGAAAATCGAATTCACTATCTAGTCTTTTATATATAGCATCAAAATTCTCCAAAGATTCTTTTCTTCCTTGTTCATATATTTTACTTATTTCGACATCACTTTCGTCGTATATTTTTTTGTTTATTTCTATTATTTCTGCCTTTGATTTTTCGTCATCTTCATAAGCTTTGTGTCCATAAGCATAAGATTCGTCGAGAGAAATGCCATTTTTCATTGCCCAAACTGATTTAGCGACCTGAAGACCAACATCTCCATGATACGAAGCAACTTGGGTTTCTGCCCCATTAGCTTTTATTATTCTTGAAACTGACTCACCTATACAGTTCCCCATCAAGTGTCCAATATGGAAAGCTTTAAATGGATTCGGTTGAGAATGTTCAAAAAAAATCTTTTTTCCAGAAAATATATTACTTTTACTATATTCTGATGGATCCCTTAAAATACTTTCTACATTTTTATTGAAATAATGTTCATCAAAAAAGAAGTTTATAAACCCAGGTTTTACCACTTCCACTTTTACAC
>JBEBJM010000073.1:0-3180 GCA_040079895.1 Nitrospira sp. | reverse complement strand
GAAGAAAGGAGGAAGATAATGACAAGCCAGATCATGGACAGCATCATCCAGTTCGGTCAGAGTATGACCGGCACTGAAAAGATGTTGATGTTCGTCGTCCTTGTGTTCTCTATCCTTCTCATCTTCGCAAGGAAACCGGAGATGACGGACAGGCAGAAGAACGACGAGCTTCTCGAGGATCTCGGAGCGGTCAGGCGGTAGGTACGGGAGGGCATTGTGCCCTCCCAGCAATGCGAGCTATGACTCGCTTTTTTGTTACCCAAAATAGGCAAGATATGGTATAGTATTGCCCATATATAACCCAATAGACCAGTCGTTGGTTTGTTTATGCGTATGAAAAAAGAAAACATCAAAGGAGATAAAATAATAGTAAAAGGGGCAAGAACCCACAACCTCAAAAACATAACTGTAGAAATGCCACGAAATAAAATGGTGGTTTTTACTGGTCTCTCTGGTTCAGGTAAATCTTCTCTTGCTTTTGATACTATTTTTGCCGAAGGTCAGAGACGTTACGTCGAGTCATTGTCTTCATATGCTCGACAGTTTTTAAGACAGATGCAAAAACCAGATGTGGATGAAATCGAAGGTCTTTCTCCAGCTATTTCTATCGATCAGAAGTCGCGTTCAAACAACCCACGTTCTACAGTGGCTACAATAACAGAGATTTATGATTATCTACGTATTTTATACTCACGAGTTGGTCGCCCACACTGTCTTATTTGTGGAGAAGAGATAAACAAACTTTCAAACGAAGAAATAAAAAACTTTATTTTAGAAAGAATTTCTAAAATAGTAAAAGATAGTGGAAAAAGTGTTTCAAAGATTCCGCTCCCAGTTTATGTCGAGATATTTGCACCTGTTGTAAAAGGTCGCAAGGGTGAATATTATCAACTTTTATATGATCTACTCGGAAAAGGTTTCTCTGAAGTTTTGGTCGATGGTAATCGAAAATCTCTACGTGATCGAATAGAGCTTTCAAAAACAAAAAGACATACTATAGATGTTTTGGTGGACAGTATTTCTATTTTAGATTTTAAAACGGATAGCAAGAGTGCGGAAGAAAGACTTGCAGAAGGTTTAGAGAAAGCTCTTCATGAGTCTGATGGACAAGTTCGTATAATATTTCGTGATCTTAAGCCGGAGCGGAGCATAAATAAAGATAAGGCGGAAGCTACGACAGAGTCAGCTACGACAGAGTTTTTTATGTCTAACAAACTTTCTTGTCCAAAGGATGGTTACTCATATCCAGAAGTTGAGCCAAGACTTTTTTCTTTCAACTCTCCGTACGGTGCATGTCCAGAATGTAACGGTTTGGGTACAAGACACTTTTTCGGTAAAGAGGCTTGTCCAAAATGTAAGGGGGCTAGACTTCGTGAAGAGGCACTACATGTCACCCTAGGAAATGGGGTTCAAAATCCCTCATTTCCTAGGAGTGATGCCGAAGGTAATCCTTTGGCGAACAGAAAGGGTATAAACATAGTTGAACTCACATCTATGTCGATTAAAGACGTTTACGACTTTTTCCAAACTATAAAACTAACGGAGCGTGAAAAAAATATTTCAAAAGTTGTCATGCGAGAAATAGATTCGAGACTGTTGTTCATGATAAACGTCGGTATCGAGTACTTGTCTTTGGATAGACGAGCTCATACGCTATCTGGTGGTGAAGCTCAGAGAATACGTTTGGCTAGTCAGCTAGGATCAGGTCTTGTCGGTGCTTTGTACGTGTTGGATGAACCAACTATCGGGCTCCACTCTCGCGATAACGACAGACTTATACAAACGTTGATTGATTTGAAAAACTTAGGTAACACTATTATTGTGGTTGAACACGATGAAGACACTATATATGCTTCTGATTATATAGTGGATATAGGTCCTGGTGCTGGTGTACATGGCGGACATGTTGTTGTCGCTGATTATTTGGAAGATTTACTAACAGCAAAGAAAAATATTTCTGGTTCTGTGACTTTGGATTATTTGAGAGGGGATAAAGTTATAGAAGTTCCAGAAACAAGGCGAGAAGAGCCTAGAGGGGATTTGCAAATTCGCGGAGGAAAAATATTTAACATAAAAAACATGAACGTCGACATACCACTCGGACGTTTCGTTGCTGTGACTGGAGTATCAGGTTCAGGTAAATCTTCTTTCGTTTATGAAATATTACATAAGAATCTCCAAGCACGTTTTGAGAGAAAATATCGTTCTGCGGAAATATTTAACTGTAAAACTTTCACTGGCACAGAGTATCTCGGTCGCGCAATACTTATTGATCAGTCACCGATAGGGAGAACCCCTCGATCAAACCCGGCAACATATACTGGTGCTTGGTCTTTTATTCGTGACTTGTTTGCGGAAACATCTGAAGCTCGTGCTCGTGGTTGGAAAGCAAACAGATTTTCTTTTAACGTAAAAGGTGGAAGATGTGAGACTTGTCAGGGTAACGGAATGATAGAAGTTGAGATGCACTTTTTGCCGACAGTTTATGTCCCTTGTGACGTGTGTAAAGGTAAAAGATTTATGAAGGAAACTTTGGATGTTCACTATAAAAAGAAAAACATTCACGATGTTTTGAAAATGACAGTTGAGGAAGCACTTAAGTTTTTTGAGGATATTCCATCTATCGCTGATAGACTTAAATCCTTGGACGACGTTGGTCTTGGTTATTTGGAGCTCGGTCAGTCAGCGACGACTCTTTCTGGTGGAGAGGCACAAAGAGTGAAAGTCTCTTCTGAACTTTATCGTCCACACTTACAAAAAACTATCTATCTTCTAGACGAGCCAACTATTGGACTACACTACGAAGATGTGAAAAAATTAATTGAGATTTTGCAAAAACTTGTAAAAAAAGGCAACACTGTTGTGGTGATAGAACACAACATGGACATTATAAAATCCGCTGATTATATTTTGGATATTGGTCCAGAAGGGGGAGAAGGTGGCGGTCAGTTAATAGCAAAAGGTACTCCAGAGGAAGTGGCAAACAATGAAAAAAGTCATACAGGAAAGTATTTAAAAAAAGCTCTGAAGCAGTATAGGGCATATAGAAAGTAGGGAAAGCTTGCCCCGTACCGAGCTTTGCTCTGGTACTGGGGTATCTAAAGAAAGCTCTCAAACAGTACAGAGCGTATAGGACAAATTCATATAAAATAGCGCCGGGGTGTCGTCACCCGGCGCACG
>JBEBJM010000072.1:0-3258 GCA_040079895.1 Nitrospira sp. | reverse complement strand
ACTCTATACGGATAATTCAGTCAATTTTAAACATAAAAACCGCCTTTAGCGGTTCTTATGTTTAGGTTTTATATTTTTACCTGACTATTGAGCGTTTATTTCTGAACTTAGGTTGTTTACGTTTGTTCCGTTTAGATCTGCTTCTATGGATGTTAGGTCATCACTAGGAGTAATACTTTTTATTGTATTTGCTTCCATTTCTGCTGGTGTTAGTTCTACAGTTTCTTCTACTAGAGCTTGTTTAGCTTTGTTCTCTTCTATTCTTTTGCCCCAGAAATACAAACCACCCAGGATAATAATAGCAATAATGATGATTGTTCCTATGATAGAGCCGATTGATGATTCTTGTGCTTGTGGTTCCATGTTTTTATTGATTATTTGCTCTTTTTATTAATTATCTGACTTTTCTTTAGTTGAAGTGGCGTTTTTTATCGGTGACATACCCTTTAGAACTCCAACTGATTTCTGTAGTGACTGATGACCCTCTCTTATATGTTTCTCTATGTCTTGAGTCGACTTTTTTAGGGCACTTAGGGCGTCTTTTGCTATTTGTGCTGTAGATGTCACTGTTCCATCTGCTGGTGTTGCGCTAGCCACTTGAGTTTTTAGTGTTTCTAGTCCAGCTTTTGCTGAATCAAAGTGAGTTTTTGCTTCTGCAACTAGTTTTTCAGCATCTGCTGTATTTTTTCCTTCAGCTTTTATTTTTGCAATTCTAGCGTTTATTTTTACCATAACCGCTTCTTCTCTCTCGATAGTTGCTCCCATTCTAGAAACAATATTGTTCAACATATTGTTTGCTTTTTTTCTCATCTCCTCTGCTCTTTTCTTCATTTCATCCTCTCTTTTTTGCATTGTTGAACTAGCATTTTCTTTTCTGTCCTCTTTTCTTGCCTCTTTTATTTCACCTCGCATTTCTTTTGTTGTAGAAGCAACGTTTCGTCTGATATCTTTTACATCCTCTCTCTTTTCAGCTCTGACTGCTTTCACATCCTCTCTTGCTTGTGTTCTTACTTCTTTTACTCCTTCTCGAGCTTTCATCTCGGCTTCTTTTTTAGCATTTAGTTCTGCTCGCATTTTTTCTAGATCTGGTTTTGGGGCTGTTTGAACAGTGCCACCTTCTGATCCAGTAGCCACCATAGCTAGTTCACTGGCATATGCTAGTGAAGCTCCACCCAAAGCCAGTACCGTGATCATTGTTTTTAATATAATTTTTTGCATTTGTATTTTTGGTATTTTATTTCTAATAACGCTATCTATTATATAACAAAAAACCACTAGTCAACAAATGAGCAGTGGTTTTTTGTTATTTTTAGGTATTACTTATCTTTATATTGCTTTATTGCCTGGTTAAAAGCTTCAATAGCCTTATCTTTTCCTTCAAATCCACCTATTACAACCTCTTTGTTCTGTAGTTTCTTATAAGTTGTGAAAAAGTGCTCCATTTCCTTTAGGGTGTGTTTGTTTATATCACCCAAATCGTTTACATCTTTCCATCTTGGATCTGAAACTGGCACCGTGATGATTTTTACATCGTTTTCACCAGCGTCAGTCATATTCATAATAGCTACAGGTCTAACTCGCACTAGGATTCCTGGGACAAGTGGATATGTTGTTAAAACGATAACATCCAAAGCATCTCCGTCTTCCCATAGTGTTTGAGGAACAAAACCGTAGTCATAAGGATAGTCTTGAGCAGAAAATAGAGGACGATCTAGGGCAATAAGGCCTGTTTCTTTATCTATTTCATACTTATTTTTACATCCCTTGTTTATCTCTATGATTACGTTTATTTCTTCTGCTGTTCCCGGAGCGATATCGTTTAATAGGTTCATATTTTTGTAAATTATTTTTTTATAATAATATCACATTTATTCCGCTGAATCTTCCGTTGAATCCTCTTTGTTTACGCCGACAGACTGAATATCTATTTTCCAACCTGTTAGTTTTGCAGCAAGGCGTACGTTTTGACCGCCTTTTCCTATAGCTAGAGACTGCTGGTCTTCTGAAACAGTAACCGTTGCTTGTTTTTCTGTCTCGTTTATCTTTACATTTAGTGTTTTAGCTGGAGAAAGAGCGTCCTCGATGAACTTTTTAGGATCTTCGTTCCACTCTATAATATCTATTTTCTCACCACCTAGCTCTGACATAACAGTTGAAACACGTACTCCACGTTGACCAACCATAGATCCAACTGGGTCGATATGTGAGTCCTTTGAAGCTACGGCGATTTTTGTTCTACTTCCTGCTTCACGAGCAACTGATTTTACTATAACAGCACCGTTTGCGATTTCTGGAGCTTCTGCTTCAAAAAGTTTTTCCAAAAACTTTGGATGTGATCTAGAAAGTCGAAGAAAGACACCTTTTCCGGATTCTTCTACCTTATATAGGTATGCTCGAACTCTTTCTCCTTGACCAAATCGCTCTCCAGGGATTTGCTCTTCGTAAGGAAGAAGTCCCGTTGCTCTACCCATATCTATAAATATGTTACCTCTTTCAACTCTCTGTACTGTACCAGTAACAATCTCACCCTCTCTTTTTCCGTACTCTCCAAGCACAGAAACTTTTTCTGCTTCTCGGATTTTTTGCATGATAACCTGTTTTGCTGTTTGAGCCGCGATACGACTGTAGTCTTCTCGAGAATCAAGAGGGAATATCATTTCCTCTCCTAGAACAACATCTCTTTTTATACGACGAGCGTCGCTTATCATTATGTGTTTCTCTGGGTTGTATAGTTCGATTTCTACTTCACCTTCTTTTGGTTCAAGAGGTATTTCATCTTCGTTCATTGCAACAGTTGATTCATCCACAACGATTTTAACCTGAAACATTTCAGATTTACCCGTGTTTAGATCAAACTTTGCTCGAACGATCTGGCCCTTTTTGCCGAACTCTTTTTTGTAGGCTGTAGCTAGGGCAAGTTCAATAGCCTCAAGGATTTTTTCTTGAGGTATTCCTCGCTCTTCCTCGAGCTGTTTTAGGACACTGTTTATTATTTTAAGATCCATCATAATGATTTTTGTTATTTTTTTAAAAAAATGGCTCGCCCGGGTGGGCGAACTTCAGTACAAACATAATATCACAGACCACAGGTTTTTGTCAAATAGGGTTATTTTTACTTCTTACTTCGCAATCTTGTGCACATTTTTTCTGTTATTAAAAAAAATTTTTGTTATACTTATGTTATAAAAAATCTCTTATGCACATTGAAGAAAAACAATTAAAAGATTTTATTCTCGACTCCGGTCTTGTTGCGCGTGC
>JBEBJM010000071.1:0-3364 GCA_040079895.1 Nitrospira sp. | reverse complement strand
ATGGCGTATCTTCTGCCTTCAGCTGGCTGGTGGCTTTTTGTCATCACACCGTTTTTTGCAATACCAAACGGACTGCAGATGGCGAACTTTTCTGCGTTACTTTCACAACGTACTCCACCAACGGAGCGAGGGGAGACAATAGGTATCAGTAGCTCGTTCAACTCTTTGGGACAGGCATTACCTCCGCTTTTCGCTGGACTACTCGCCGTTGCGTTTGCGCCATCCGCACCAATACTTATCGCCAGTTTGTTTATCCTCGGCGCAGGTGTGCTCTTTTGGAAGACGGAGAAAGAGGTTGTGAAGGTATAGACAAAATCTATGGCATGGTAAAATATAGATAAATATGAAAAGCAAAAAACCAATAAAAAATAAGGGAGTTGTTGTGTATCAAGCCAAAAATGGAGCTATAGAACTCCGTGGGGATTTTGCGCATGAAACTGTTTGGGCGACTCAGGCGCAAATAGCAGAAGCTTTTGATGTAAATGTTAGGACTATAAACGAACATATAAGTAATATTTTTAAAACACAAGAGCTGACACAAAAGGCAACTATCCGGAATTTCCGGATAGTTCAAAAAGAAGGAAAAAGAGAAGTCGATCGAGATGTAAAACATTACAACCTTGATATGATTCTATCTGTTGGATACAGAGTAAATAGCAAAAAAGCTACATCTTTTAGACAGTGGGCAACAAAAACTTTGAAAAGTTACATAACTAGCGGTTTTGTAGTAAATAAGAGTCATATCGCGAAAAACTACAATCAGTTTCTGAAAGTTGTTGATGATATTAAAAAACTTATGCCTACAGGTTCAGTAGTAGAACCAAAGGATGCTGTTGAACTAATATCAATTTTTGCTGACACATGGCTTTCACTTGATGCATACGACAAAGAAGAGTTAACAAAAGGGAAACTCACAAAAAATAAAGTAAAACTTACGGCAGAGGAGATTGGTGAAAATCTAAAACAATTCAAATCAGAATTATTGAAAAAGGGTGAGGCGACTGATATTTTTTGTAACGAAAGAAGCCAAGGGGCTGTAGCTGGAATAGTCGGCAATGTAATGCAGTCTTTTGGTGGAAAGGAGGTGTATGAAAGTGCAGAGGAAAAAGCAGCACATCTCTTGTACTTTATTGTAAAAAATCATCCGTTTACTGACGGTAACAAACGGTCAGGAGCCTTTGCATTTATATGGTTTTTGAAACAATCAAATATTCTAGATGTTACCAAAATAACACCTTCGGCTTTGACAGCTTTAACAGTTTTAGTTGCAAGTAGTGACCCGGTGGAAAAAGAAAAAGTTATTGCTTTGATCTTGAATTTAATAAGTAAAAAATAGCATGAAACGACCATATACAACTTTATTTTTGCTGGTATCGGTAGATGGCAAAATATCTACTGGTGATACCGATTATTGTTATCGATAACAAGCCACATCTAAATATAGATAGACGGCATGAGTACTATATAATTTATTTATGAAAACAATATTTTATCCAGGTTTAGGAGAGACAAAGAAAAATTATAAGTCGCTATCTAGATATTTGACAATAGCTGATATTGACTGGAACACGGGGAAAGCCACGCCATCAAAAAACTACGATAATGTCGTCAGTTTTTCTCTTGGCTGTGTTTTTTCTTTAGAAATCGCATTAAAGAGAAAAATGAAGAAACTTATACTATGTTCTCCAACACCTTTTGAAACACTAGGTAAATGCAGAGCCGAAGAAGTTATTTTTATAATAGGGGAAAATGAAAAGTTTTTGCAAAAGATATTCAAACCTCTATGCAAAGGTAACGTAAAAATGATAATAGTCCCTGGAGGTATACACAAAATAAACAGGGGGTATGAAAAGCTTATTTTAGAAAATATTAAAGAAAAAGGCCCCTTAGGTAGTTAACCGTTCGGAACCTCTTTCGTCTTAATACAGTAAATATACCAAGACCAATTATTAAAGTCAATATGAAGAAACTGAAGATAGATAGTTGGGGAATATTAAACAATGAATAGTATGCTAAAATAAAATCATGGATATTTTATCTCATGGTTTATATGGAGGAGTAGCTTTTGGTAAAAAAAGTAAACGAGACTATATTATCGCTTTTCTTTTTGGAATAGGACCAGATCTTTTGGCTTTTGGTCCGTTTTTTGTTTCTATGTTGCTTGGTTTTACTTCTTGGCCTTTTGGAAAAATAGAACCGCCGAACTTTCCTGTCGTGCCACAGTATGTTCACAACATATATGACATAACACACAGTTTGGTTATTTACTGTTTGTTCTTTGCTTTGCTTTGGTGGTTGGGTAAAAAAAGTTTTGCTAAACTAACACTCGGCTGGCCACTACATATCCTAGTAGACATACCGACACACTCTAGTGCTTTTTTCCCGACACCTTTTTTGTGGCCAGTGTCCCACTTTCATATAAACGGTACTCCGTGGAGTGAACCATTTATTTTTATTCCAAATGTTATTTTGATTATTATTTTGTATACTTATTGGTATATCAAAGACAGAAAACACAACAAATAAAATGAAAAAAATATTTTATATTTTAGGGCTCTTTTTACCACTAACAACTTCGGCTCACGTAAAATGGTTTGTTGATAGTGATGAGGTTGTAAAAACATCACACGGTACTATGGATTTTTATTCTTTTGGTTCGCTAGAAGTCATAGTTTGGATTTTTATTGTTTTTATAGCTGTACTTTTTTTCAAATATATAGATAAAAAAATACTGGAACCAAAAAAACTACAGGATTTTGCGTACAAAAACCAAAAAAACATAAACCGCATAGCCCAAACTATACTAGGTCTGTTTTTAATAACAGTTAGTTTTATATGGAAAATAATAATTATTCCGGAGATACACGTCGCTGACACGCTGACTGTTGTAGTAGCCGGAGTTCAGGTTCTAATAGGTTTGATGTACGTGTTTAACATAAAACCAAAAGTCGCATCCGTTGGACTTATGGCTTTTTGTTTTAGTTTGATTGTCTTTACTGGAGTTGTCTCACTACTAGAAAACGCTATGTTGCTGTCACTAGCTGTTTATTTCTTTATAATCCACTCTGAAAGCGACTCTTTTGTTAACCGCATGAAAAAGTATGCTGTGGAAATAGTAAGAATGGGAACAGGCATCTCTCTTATCGTTCTAGCTTTTACAGAAAAGTTACTCTATCCGGAACTTAGCCTAAAGTTTCTAGAGATTTACAAATGGAACTTTATGACAACTATCTTCCCGTGGTTTTCTGATAAACTTTTTGTTCTAAGTACAGGTTTTGCTGAAATAATTTTTGGTATTTTATTTATTTTTGGATATATGACCAGAACTACAACAATCTTTATCTCTGTGTTTTTTGCTTGTTCG
>JBEBJM010000070.1:0-3447 GCA_040079895.1 Nitrospira sp. | reverse complement strand
CAATAGCACCCTCGCCCATTCCGTAGTGCTCAAGCAGTTCGTCTGGCGTTCCAGACTGACCAAACTTGTCGTGAACACCTACAAACTCCACCGGTACAGGAAAGTTTTGGGCCAAAGTCTCCGCCACAGCAGAACCTAGTCCTCCAGCTATCTGATGCTCTTCGACTGTCACCACAGCTCCACATGTTTTTGCGAGGTTGACCACAGCAGAAACATCAAGAGGTTTTATGGTGGCCACATTTAAAACTTTTACAGAAATGTTTTCTCCTTTCAAAGCCTCTGCTACTTTCAAGGCACGGTAAAGCAAAGCCCCTGTTGCTATGATTCCAACATCCGCTTTCGCTTTTTCATCTCCATAATACAACTCCGCCTTACCTATTTTAAAAGGTGTATCAACTGTTGTTATGACTGGAGTTTTTTCTCGAGCGAGTCTGATGTAAACAGGTTTCCCGATTTCCGCACTAGCTAGTGTAGCTTTGCGAGCTTCTATATGGTCACAAGGAGATATAACTATCATGTTTGGTATAACACGAGTTATAGCTATATCTTCTATAGCCTGATGTGTACCACCGTCAGGACCCACAGAAACACCAGCGTGAGAACCAGCTATAACAACCGCCCTATCGTTGTAACATATAGTAGTACGAATCTGTTCCCAGTTTCTTCCCGGAGAGAACATTGCATAACTAGATATGAAAGGGATTTTACCCATTGCTGACATACCACTAGCAACAGACGCTAGGTTTTGTTCTGCTATACCAACCTCTACAAAACGTTCTGGAAACTTGTTTCGAAAAAGATGCATCTGTGTTGATTCTGTTAGATCGGCACAAAGTCCAACGATGTTCGGATTTTTCTCTCCGGCTTCAAGTAGCCCCTCTCCAAAACCTTTTCTAATAGGAACCTGCTCAACATCCTTATCAAAAAGTTTCGGATTTAATTTTTGTGATTGATTAATCATATTTTTATTCATGTTCTGATTTTATCTGCCCACCTAAAGTCCTCAAATCATTCAAAGCGATTTTTGCTTGCTCTGCTTTTGGTGGCTCTCCCGCGATTTCTGTCCCTGGAGGATTACCGTGCCATTTGAAATCACGCTCCATAAAAGAAACTCCTTTTCCAGCGATAGTTCTAGCAATAATAACACTCGGACCATCAAAAACCGCCTGTGCCCTACCAACACTGGAAACGATTTCTTGAAAATCATGGCCGTTTATTTCTTCTACATGAAAACCAAAACTCTCAAACTTGTGTGCCAAAGACTCCAGTGGCATAACATCCTCTGTATTACCGTCTATCTGGATGTTGTTTCTATCTACTATAACAATAAGATTTCCAAGTTTTTCTTTTGAAGCTAGCATCATAGCTTCCCAGTTTTGTCCCTCATCTAACTCACCATCACCAAGTAAACAATAAAAAAACCTGCCTGATGTTTTTCCGTTGTTCATTCTATCTGCTATGGCCATACCTACGGCCTGTGACAAACCAGCACCGAGCGGACCGGACGAAGTCTCAAGCATAGGCAAAAACTCTCTGTGAGGATGACCTTGCAGACGAGAGCCAAACTTTCTCAAAGTTAAAAGTTCTTTAACTGGAAAATATCCAGCGTGTGCCATAGTGGAGTATAAAACTGGGTTTATGTGACCGTTTGATAGCACCAACCTATCACGGTTAGACATCTCTGGCTTTTTGGGATCGTGATTTAAAATATAAAAATATAGCGCAGTAAAAACATCTGCCATACCCAAAGGACCTGCCGAGTGACCAGACCCAGCTGAAACAAGCATCTCTATAATAGAAATGCGTATGTCGTTAGCTTTTTCCTCAAGGAACTTTATTTTTTCGTCTGTGAGATTGTTTAGCATTTTTTTGAAAAATCTTCGTCTTACTATTCTTTTTGTAAGACCCCGCAGGCCTGAAGCATGGTTCTGTCAACGACTCGAACAAAGTGAGAGCTCATTGACAGATTCAGGCCGAGGATTAAGCAAGCTTTTCGCTGGAAAAGCGAGCGGTCTGGAAAAAAGATATAGTGAGACGAAGATAACAACTAACTAATCGCTTCCAACTCCCTGTATACCTCCTCTGGATTTTCTGATTCAAGTATCGCGCTACCAGAAATAAGTTTATTTGCACCAGCAGAAACCAGATCTTCGGCAGTTTCTTCGTTAACACCTATATCAATAGCAATTATACTCTGCAGATACTTCTCTCGCAATGCTTTTATTTTATCTACGGCTTTATCATCCAACTCCACTCCGTGTTTCCCTAGTAAATCATTTCCCATTACTTGTATGAAATCTACCTGAGAAACAAACGGCAAAAGTCTGGAAATGTCCGTCGATGGTTTTATGGCGATACCAATAGAGACAGAATTTTCTTTACAGATATCTATAACTTTTTGAAAGTTATCTGTTGCTTCTATGTGAGCCACGATAATCCCGGCCCCAGTATGAATCCAGTCCGAAACACTTTCCTCTGGATTTTTTATCATCAGATGTATCTCAAACTCAACATCCTCCCAGCGAGGCCAGCCGATTTCTTCTGTTTTTAGATTTTCAAAATACTCTGCATCACGACCGTTGTATGGCCACGTTTTCGTTGGCACAAAAACACCGTCAGTAATATCTATCTGAACAAGATTTGCGAACTTGGCAACTTTTTTTATCTGCTCCTCTAGTTGCTCTTTTGTATGGGGAATTATTGCGGGTACTACTTGCATGTTATGAATTAGGAATAATGAATAATGAATAATGAATATGAAAGCCTACTGAATCTTTTGTATTTTACTTTATTCATAATTCTTTATTCTTTATTCAGAGAATCAATCTTCTTTATTCTTCTTATGTGTCTCTCCTCACCAGAAAACTTTGTATGAAGCCAAAACTCAACTGCTTGTTTTGCTTCTTGGGTCGTTAGAAAATGCGCACCAAGAGATAAAATATTTGCATCGTTATGTTCACGAGATAAAGTCAGCACGTGCCGTGTACCTCCATAGAAAACAGCCGAACGAACTTTTGGAAAACGATTTGCTACCATAGCCTCACCCTGACCTGAAAAACCTATAATAATTCCCATAGTGTCTTGTTCGTTTGAAACATTTTTTGCCACCACAGAAACATAGTCTGGATAATCATCATCGTGGTTATAAGTTTCTGGACCACAATCAACAACTTCAAACCTTAAACTAGTTAGAAAAGAAACCAGCTCTTTTTTCATAAAAAACCCCGCATGATCTGATCCTATGTATACCCGCACACTAACTTTGTCATTGTTTTTTAAGTTCTGTTCCGACATGTAGTTTTAATTAAAATTAAAAAACTTAGAGTTAATTATAGTTGATTTTCCATTGAAAAAACAGAACGATGACAAAATTAGTGTGCGGGTTTATTTTCATATTTTATCCTTTAAAGGAGAGCAACCAGCGTAGACCTCTACCCAACCTATACC
>JBEBJM010000069.1:0-3464 GCA_040079895.1 Nitrospira sp. | reverse complement strand
TTATACATAAAATCATATAATTTCAAAGAGTTAAAAACACTGTAAGTTAATCGGTAGTAATCCCCCTTCCCTTTTCTTATCACCCCACGTTCCATATCAAATTTTTTAAGATTTTCTTTTAAATGTTCCAGAAATCCAGACGAACACGAAGTAAACACTGTTTGAATAGATAATGTATGTGTTTTTCTGCTTTTATGCATCAGTCCCACCCAAACATTACCGTCGCCATCAAAATAGCCCCGAACAAAATAAGAAAAATACTTATCTGGTATATTTGGCAATCGTAAACGTTTTGTTTTTCTTTCATCATATCCAATTTTTCTCAAATCATCACACATCTCACCGCTACCTATTTGTAAACGATAACTAAGATATTTACCACCTTTTCTTTTTCTAAGACTTATTTTGTGTTCAGAATGAATAACTCTTTTTATTTCTTCAATAAGTTTTTGATCGGCGATATCCACACACCAAAACTG
Source organism: Nitrospira sp. (assembly GCA_040079895.1). GTDB lineage: Bacteria > Patescibacteriota > Minisyncoccia > Phycocordibacterales > DATDWN01 > C7867-006. Next base: position 2,985 of record JBEBJM010000069.1, on the reverse strand, counting down.
ACCCCCTCTTTTATTCACTGTTATGTAGCCATCTGCTGCAAAAAATCCCGATACATAAGCCATTTCTGGACTCCATTTTTTGAAAAAATCTTTATTTACCTTTTTATATGCTGGCACAATTATATTATACCTCGTGACAGGGTGTTTGCCTAACCAAATAAAACCACATTAAAATAAAAAGGGTTGTTTTTTGTGTCGGCGGAAGGACTTGCACCTTCGACCTTGGGCTTATGAGTCCCACGCTCTAACTACCTGAGCTACGCCGACAATATGAGAAATATAACAGAAAATTAGACTTGAGTCGATATGTAATCAATGGCTCCAAGAATCTTATTTTTTAGTGCTAACCCCCTCCTAACCTTAACTCTTAAAATACCTTTGTATTTTGATACATCTTTTACAAAACCCTTCTTTATTTTTGTTTTAATCAGTGTGGTTTTAGAAAATTGTTTACCCTCAATTTTAAGCAAATCTATCCAAAAGTTTTTTATATTTTTTTCATCATTTTTAAATAAATTATTAATAGTTAAACGAAAGATCAAGTCCGATTTATGTACACCTAAAGTCCCAACCCATTTCAAATAAAATTCAATAATTTTAGGATTACTATTCGTAAAACCCAATTCGCCATTACTTTCTTTATACCCTTCTCCCCAATATAACCCCAAACCAACCATCAACAAATCTTTATTTGAAAATGGCTCAACTAGGCTAATACCTCCATGTTTCTGAATAATATTTCTCTCGACTCTCTCTTTCCTTTTTAATTCAGAATAACGCAATAGAGCCTGAACGGATTTTTCTTTTCCATTTATTTTTATCTTCCTAATTGAAGAATCTTTCAAGACGATATCCCTACACCAATAACTTATTGTTGATTTATTTAAACTCAATAAATATGCTATTTCCCCCAAACTTGTACCACTTTTTCTTAATTCAAGTACTTTATATTTTATGTTTGGACTATACATAAGGTATATTATATTAATACTGTGGTACAATAACAACTTGCACGAGCAACAATTATCTTGTACTATAACTCATAGCGGGATAGAGAAGTAGTATCTCGGTAGGCTCGACATAATGGGCTCCTTAATGAGAAATCTATAAGTGAAAGTTCGTCAAATTCGGAGAAGTCCTCTCCCCAAGGTGTCACCTTGGGAAAAGATAATTCCGAGCCAAGCCTGATAGAAATATCAGAGAAGGTGTAGAGACTAGACGGCGAACTCCTTAATCCGCAAAAGGAAAAGGAGAAGGTATAGTCCAGACCACAAATTCAATATTTGGAGCAGTGAAAACTGAAGTGGTAAAGCATAACCTGCAGACCCAGGTGCAAGTCCTGGTCCCGCAACAAGAAGAAAAATCCCGAAAGGGATTTTTCTGTTGCGGGACAACAAACCACTACACAATCTCGAACTCTTCAAAAACTGTTCGATAAAGATCGATAACTCTTCTAGCTTCGCGCTTATTTAGGACATATTTCTCCCCTTCGTGAGCTATTTGATTTCGTATTTTATGACCTTCCCATGCGTTATCCACAGTTGTAAAATCGCTCTTTTCGACAGCCTTTAGTTTGTCTCCTATTGTATCTCCCGGCAAAAGCATGTTATCTAGTAAACCACCGAGCATTATGTCAGCCTCGATAATAGCTAGCTTCCAATCATTTTCGTTTTCGGTTTCGATATGGTTCAAAATCCTCTCCCATTGTGGGTTAACATTTTGCTCTTGTTTTACCAGCTCTGGATACAACAAATCCCTTTCTGTTTTGCGCAAATGCTTAATTTTTCCATACAAATAAAAACAAAACCATATCAGTAAAAGCGTTAATAATATACCGATATATTTTAAATATGGATATATTTTCCAAAACAAACTGATAAAATAATCATAGAGAAAAGCTTTTGAGAAAGCGGGTATTACACCAGAATCCACCAGCGAAATAAAACCATTCACGAGGAACAAAAGCACCAGTAAAACAGCAAAAATCCAGACAATCTCCACAAAAGGATCAGGGTGTCCAAAAAGAGCAAATATTTTTGGCTTAGCTTCTGGTTTTTTTTCGTCTGCCATGTAAATAGTATATAGCATCTAGTAGTTAGTATCTAGACCTAAATACTCTTTACTAAATACTTTCTACTATTCTTTTAAAAACTTTTTACCAACAGAGAAAAGCAAATCTTCGTTGTTATGTGGTGCCATAAACTGTATTCCGAGTGGAAGTTTTTTACCATCAACATCCATAAAACCAGATGGTATAGATATGGCAGGAACACCAACAATGTTTGCGGTAACAGTAAAAATATCCTCGAGATACATGGCCAGAGGATCACTCTTCTCCCCCACCTTCCAAGCTGGAGCTGGGGTTGTTGGCGTAAGAACCAAATCAACTTTAGAGAAAATCTCATCAAACTTTTTTCTCAAAGCAACTCTAGCAGATTGAGCTTTGCCATAGTAGGAGTCATAGTAACCAGCAGACAAAACGTAAGCACCAAGAAGTATTCTTCTTCTAGCTTCTTTCCCAAAACCTTTTCCACGAGACAAAAGATAATCCTCCAATAGATTCTTACCTTCCAAATGTAAACCGTACTTAACCCCATCAAAACGAGAGAGATTTGATGAAACTTCGGCAAAGTTTGTTATGTAGTACAAAGCCAAAGCGTTTGGTAATTCAATATCCCTAATCTCAAATCCTAATTTTTTTAAACTCTCAACCGACTCTTTAAAATTATCTTTTACCTTCGGGTCAATACCTTCTTGGTTTACAAGACTCCAGGGCACGCCAATAGCTAAAGTATTTTTCTCTTGAGTTTTATCCACACCATCTTTTATTGTTGTGCTATCCAAAGGATCCTGACCTTTTATAACATTAAAAATAATCTCTACATCACCCACAGTTTTTCCTATGGGGCCAACCACATCAAAAGACGAAGTTGCCGCTATGAGACCAGAACGAGAAACTTTTCCATATGTTGGTTTCAATCCCAC
>JBEBJM010000068.1:0-3539 GCA_040079895.1 Nitrospira sp. | reverse complement strand
GAGCGCATACTTCCTGGCATATTTGGACTCAACACTCTTGTCTCACCAAAAGGAGACCGAGTTCTCTACAGCGAAACCTACGGGGACGGACTTTCTATAAAGACATTTGTAAGGAAGGATAGAAAAACAATAGATATACCCACCGTTACTCTTCCCGAGAAGTGTGTGTGGAGTCGCAATGAACCCACCTACGTCTTCTGTGCTGTTCCACAGACCATACAGGGCAAGGAATACCCCGACACCTGGTACATGGGACTCACCTCATTCAATGACCAGATTTGGAAGATTGACACAGACTCTGGCGGCGCAACATTGATAGCCATCCCACGCGAAACAACCCCAGAAGAAATCGATGCGACCAACCTGTCTCTTAGCAAGAACGAAAACATACTCCTGTTCATAAATAAAAAGGATGGAGCCCTCTGGTCACTGAATCTTGAGTAGAGAACGAGCACAAAACATACAAAACCGCCCCATAATCGGGGCGGTTTTGTATTGACTCCTTCAGATCATGCAGTGGTCGGCGTCGCCTCACCCTTTGCCTCGCGCTCGCGCTTAATATACAGCTCTTGTCCTATGGCAAAAAGGTTGCTGACGACGAAGTACAGCGATATGGCGGCTGCTACCGACAACGCAACACCAGTGATGATAACAGGGAGCACGTATTGCATCTGCATCTGCATACTTCTTGCAAAATCATCCGAAAAGCTTGGAGTTACGCCCTCTTTAAGGGGAGCTGGCTTCGGCATGGAGAGTCGAACCTGCAAAAATTGTGTTACGCCGGCAAGAACGCCCAAAATAACGCTCGTTTTTGAAACATCAAAGATGCCAAAAAGGATTAGATTGACCTGCTCAGGAGCATGAATAAACGAATATAGAATGTCGGTATTGATAATCGGTAACTTTTCGTTGAAAAAGACGAAATAAAGGCCAAGAATAATGGGAATTTGAATGAATGTGAGCAAAATAACCGCAAAAGGGTTCACGTTCTTCTCACGATAGAGAGCGAGTGTTTTCAAAGCCTGCTCCTCTTTATTCTCCTTATATTTCTCCTTAATTTCTCTCAGAAGTGGGTCGATCTCTCGCATAAGGAGCTGGGTTCGAGCAGCCTTTAGCGAAAGAGGGAAGAGAATTAGTTTCACTAAAACAGTGAGCAAGATGATACTAAGACCCACATCACCCCCTGGGATCGTCGACACTATAAAGACGAGCGCATTATAGATGGGGTTGTAGAAAAAGGTGTGGAAAAACCAATACATCGGATCATTGTAGCGGAGTCACTGCTACACGGCAATGAAAAAGCTATGTTTTATGCCAAAACTACATCTCCCGTATGACACGCAGGACCTCTGCCTCCAAATCTCTGAAAGGGGCCAATTTTGATTCCTTTTTAAGGTAAAAAATGGCTTGAATTCGACCTTTGTCAGCCTTCTGGAGCAGAGAATAGACCCTCCGTTTTAACGTATTCCTACCAACAGCAGTCTTTTCCACCTTTTTAGACACCACAACAGAAAAACGGCTTATACTCGACGTATTTTTACGATACTTCACTGAGAAAAGTGGGGAAAACATAGGTTTTCCCCCAGAAACGAGTGGAAAAGAAGATCTGGATATCCTGTGTTCCTTAGAAAGCATGTTGTATCATCAAAAAAAGCCATTAAATGGCTTATTTTAAGGGTTTTATACCGTGAGCTTTGCTCGCCCTCTCCTTCGTCTTCGGGTCAAAACTCGTTTTCCAGCTGTAGTCTTGCTGCGAACGAGGAAGCCGTGGGTGGTCGCTCTCTTTCTCTTTTTAGGTTGGTATTTTCTTTTTGGCATAAGTTTTTTTGACAGCTAACCGCCCTGCCCGTGCAGTGTGCGTCTCTTAAACGCATACCTAGCAACGTTATTTGAGCTGATTACTTTTATCCACAACATACTAACATGTTTGTACCCAGCTCACAAGGTTGCGGGGGAAATTCAATCATACATAATGGTTGCACTATTGATATGGAAACTAATACGAAGCAACTCTGGCAAAACACTCTCACCCATATCGAACTCGGTGTCTCAAAAGGAAATTTTATTACATGGTTTCGGGATACATTCATCCTTAAATACGAAGAGGGAGTTATCTTTGTTGGCGTACCGAACGAATTTGCTCGTGAGTGGCTATCTAAAAAGTTCCATACGGAAATCCTCAAGGCACTTCGAAGCTTTGTAGAGACAGTACGGGGAGTTGAGTACGTCGTCGTACGAAGCGACAAGCGGCCTAAAAAAATGGAGGAGGAGACTGTGGTAGAAGCAAAAAACCCAGCAGAATTGCCATTAAATGAGTACTACATCAACAAGAGCGATAACCTCAACCCTCGATACACTTTTGATACATTCATCATTGGCAAGTTCAATCAGTTAGCTCATGCCGCAGCGCAGGCACTCATTCGCGAGCCTGGAATCGCCTACAACCCACTCTTTGTGTACGGTGACTCAGGAAGAGGGAAGACCCACCTTATTCAGGCCGTTGGCAACCAACTGAAGAAGCAGGGAATGGCTCAAAAAGTCTTTTATGTGACTGCAGAGAGGTTTGTTATCGACTACACCACCTCTGTCCAAAGCGGAACAGCGAATTCCTTTAAAGAGAAATATCGCCAGTACGACGTAGTCATCATGGATGACGTACAACTCTTCTCAAGAACCGAATCTTCACAGGAAGAACTCTTCCACCTATTCAACAATCTTCACGACAACAATAAGCAAATTATCTTTTCATCTGACAAACACCCAAACACCATTCCAAACCTCGAAGATCGTCTTTTAACGCGATTTGCTGCAGGAATGACTGTCGGTATAGATGAGCCAGAGTACGAGTCCCGTGTGGCCATTTTGAAAGCTAAGGCGCTTAAGAACGGAGTATCTCTGTCTGACGAAGTATTTCAGTACCTCGCGGAAACAATTCAGGGAAGTATTCGTGAACTCGAAGGAGCTCTTAATATTCTTGTGTGTCAAACTCAGCTTCGTGATCAGCCAATTACAGTTCTTGATGCAAAACAGCTTATAAAGGAGACTGAACGCCCAAAGAAAACAGTCTCAGTGAAGCTTGTTATCAAGAAAATTGCTGATTTTTACGAAATTCCTGAGGAAACCATATACGAAAAGACTCGACGACGAGAGGTTGTTCGCCCTCGCCAGGTCATTATGTATATATTGAGAGAAGATTTTCACATTTCCTACCCAACCATCGGGTCAAAGTTGGGGGGTAGAGACCATACGACAGTCATGCATTCATGCGATAAGGTGAAGGAAGATATGAAGAAGGACCCTGTGTTGGTTGAGGAAATACAACACATCCGAACCTTGTTGAAATGATGTGGATAAGCACCGAATAAGTTTCGAACATCGTTGGGATAGAAAAGGATAAAAAGTGGATAAAAATGAGATTTAGAAACTCACACACAGGAAGCGCAGGAAAATCCCTTTTATACGCAAAACGATTTTTCTATTCCACCCACATTCAAAGCCGTACAATATTGATTTCCACATATTCACACCCCTAGTAGTAC
>JBEBJM010000067.1:0-3643 GCA_040079895.1 Nitrospira sp. | reverse complement strand
TAACCTCGTTTTGTTCGGCTCGTTTTTTTTCTATAGCTAGTGTGAGCTCTTTTCTTTTGTCGTCTGCTTTTATTAGAGCCTCCACGTCAAAATCAATGTGCTTTTTTACGGCGCCAGCGGATATTAGGTCCTTATTTTCTCTTATGAATTTTATATCTAACATATAAAGTAGTGTAGCAAAAAAAACATAGCCTGAAAACCCTAAAATAGCTAGTGCGAAATAACATCTATGAGAGACACCCGCAGGGGCTGAGCTTGGTGTTGTCAACGACCCGAACGAAGTGAGGGCTCATTGACAACGAAGCCCCGAGGACTAGAACGAGGTCTCCGCAGGAGAGGCCGAGTGTTCTCGAATAGATGTTATTTTGTAGTAGCTATTTGATACAATATAGAGTATGCAAATACGTGATCTTTTAAAAGAAGATTTTCCTCCACTACTAAGCGAAATAAATGACCCACCAAAATCCATGAGGATTGTTGGGGAATTACCTAAAACAGAAAAATATTTAGCTGTTGTGGGTTCCAGAAAATATACTGAGTATGGAAAAGCAGTTTGTGAAAAACTAATCGAGGGTTTGGCTGGTTACTCTATTACTATAGTATCAGGACTTGCTTTGGGTATGGATGCTATTGCACACAGAGCAGCTCTTAAAGCAGGGCTACCGACCATTGCCGTTCCTGGCTCAGGACTTTCTACGAAAGTTTTATACCCTTCTACAAATAGAATGTTGGCGGAAGAAATCGTAAAAAATGGTGGAGCTTTAATTTCTGAATTTCCTGACGATTATAGACCTTATCTTTTTAGTTTTGGGCAAAGAAACCGAATAATGGCGGGAATGTCTCACGCGACTCTAATAGTTGAGGCGGAACTTAAATCTGGAACACTAATAACTTCCAAATACGCCGTCGAATATAATAGAGATGTCTTCACTGTGCCAAACTCTATTTTTTCAAAAACATCCGAAGGACCTCATATGCTACTTCGTCTTGGTGCAACGCCTATCACACAGCCGAGTGACATAGTCAGCGCTTTGGGACTACAACTTCATGAAAACTTATTTGAAAAGAGAAACTACTCTGATTGCTCTGCTGATGAGCATGAACTAATAAGTTTATTAAATGAACCACTATCTAGAGATGAAATAATACGTCGTCTAAACAAACCTGTTTATGTGACACAAACAATCATTGCAACAATGGAAATAAAAGGATTAATAAAAGAAGAAATGGGAGAAATACATTTGACATAATTTGATACAAAATTGGACAAAAGATTTTTTTATAGTAATACTAGATAGCAAGTATGAAATTATTAATCGTTGAGTCTCCAGCAAAAGCAAAAACTATTTCAAAATATTTGGATGGTGAATACAAAGTTGTTGCTTCAGTTGGACACATACGTGATTTACCAAAATCAAACAAAAAAGCCATCGATATCGAGGGTGGTTTTGTTCCGCATTATGAAATCTCAAAAGGTAAAGAAAAAATTGTCGATGAGCTAAAAACTCTAGCTAAAAAGTCAAAAGAAATACTACTTGCAACCGACCCCGACCGTGAGGGTGAAGCTATCGCTTGGCATATTGCTCAAGCAACCGGCCTAAAAAATCCAAAGCGTGTAGTTTTTCATGAAATCACAAAAGAGGCGGTAACAGAGGCCATAAAACATCCTAGAAAAATAGATGATAACTTAAAACAGGCGCAAGAGGCTCGAAGAGTTTTGGATAGACTAGTGGGCTATGATCTATCTGGTCTTATCTGGAAAAAAGTTCGTTATGGACTTTCTGCTGGACGTGTTCAGTCACCTGCCCTACGAATCGTCATGGAACGTGAAAGAGAAATACGCGCCTTCAAGTCTCATTCGTTTTGGATTATTTCTGCAGACATTGAAAGTTTAAAGAAGGTTCCGTTCACTGTTGTCTGTGAAGAAGAGCCAACTGATAAAAAAGTTGTGGATAAAATAGTTTCTACTGCAGAAAAAGCGGGTGGTGAAAAAAGTTGGGTAGTAAAAGATGTAAAAGAGAGTGAAGTGAAAAAAACTCCAAAGGCGCCTTTTATAACATCCACTCTTCAACAGTCTGCGTCGTCCAGACTTGGTTTTGCGCCGTCACGAACTATGGGTATTGCTCAAAAACTATATGAAGCAGGTCTTATAACATATATGAGAACTGACTCTACAAATCTTAGTCAACAAGCTTTGGGAGAGATAAGTAAAATCGTAGAAAAAAAGTTTGGAAAAGAATACTTGCAGATTCGTACATATACAGCAAAAAGTAAAAACGCCCAAGAAGCTCACGAAGCAATACGCCCAACACATTTTGATGTTGAGAATGCTGGCCACAATGATGAACAGAAAAAACTTTATCAGCTTATTTGGCGACGGACAGTTTCTTCACAAATGACGGATGCCCAAACTTTGAGAACAAAAGTTACAGCGAACACAAAAGACCACGATATTCCAGATTTCTCTATAACAGGTTCAAGAATAATTTTCCCTGGATGGCTAATCGGTGACCCTGCTTCTAGAGGTGAAGATGTTGAACTGCCAAAAGTTTCTGTTGGTGAAAGTTTGGATTTGAAAAAAGTCAGTGTTGAACAAAAAGAGACGGAACCACCTGGAAGATATTCTGAAGCCGGTTTGATCAAAGAGTTGGAAAAGAGAGGTATCGGACGACCTAGTACGTACGCGTCAACAATAAAAACTCTCGAAGACAGAGGCTACGTAGAGAAAGTAAATAAGAGTTTGGTGCCGACTGACACAGGTGATGTCGTCTCTAGTTTTCTAGAGGACAATTTTTCTGGATACATCAGTGACAGTTTTACTGCCGACATGGAGGATAAACTAGACTTGATAGCTGAAGGAAAAGAAGAATATTTAAAAACTTTGAAAACTTTCTATAAACCTTTTCTAGCTGACGTAAAAAGTAAAGACAAAATGGACAAGGTGACAAATATGGGCGACGCTGATCCAAAGTTTAAATGCCCTATTTGTGGAAGTTTTATGATAATAAAACTATCTCGTAGTGGAAAGTTTCTTTCTTGTTCCAAATATCCTGATTGTGAGGGAGCGCTAACTATGGATGGAGTTGAAATTAAAAAAGATGAACCTATTGGAGTCGATCCGGAAACAGGATTACCTATATATGTACTTATTGGTAAATACGGTCCTTATGTACAGCTTGGTGATAGAGTAAAAGGAAAAGGAAGTAAAAAAGCTCCAAAGCCAAAAATGGCCAGTATCCCAAAAGACAAAGATCTAAACTCGGTTACTCTAAAAGATGCTTTAAAGTATCTTACGTTGCCTCGTGCCCTAGGAGCCCATCCAGATACAGGAGAGACCATAACAGCAAACATAGGACGTTTTGGACCATATATAGTTCATCAAAAGGATTTTAGATCTTTAAAGGAAGATGATGTTTATAGTATTGAACTGCCACGAGCTCTAGAGATACTAGCTCAAGAAAAGAAAAAACGAGGGTTTGCTAAAAAGAAAAAAGCCTAGCTACTTCAAAAAACATATTTTTGATGTATAATCCAGAATATGTTAGACATAAAGGAAATAACTTCCCTACTACAAAGTCCCACTCAAGAGGACAAAAAACTTGTGGAAAAAGCTTTTGAATTTGCTGGAAATGCCCACAAAGAC
>JBEBJM010000066.1:0-3643 GCA_040079895.1 Nitrospira sp. | reverse complement strand
GATGTGTATAAGAGACAGGGCTAGCTGGGCATTCACACACAACATTGGTGAAGAATGGATTCCAACATCCACTGTTCCCCTATCCGAAGAAGATGGAGAAAAACTTGGAGCACTTATAGACGAACTTGAAGAAAACGATGAAGTGAATGATGTTTACACTAATGCTGAGTAATGAAAGAAAATAAAGAAATAAGTAAAAAAATTGAGGAAGCGGTTAAAAAGATTTCGCCCAAGCCTTTTACTATTTCTGTTTCAGTAATCAATCTTAAAACACCAGAGCCAGAAATATCTGGATATAATATGGATGAGTTTATATATCCAGCAAGTATATATAAAATATTTATCGCAGCTGAAATACTTCGTAAAATTGACCTGAAGATACTTTCTCTTGATCAGACAGTTACAATAAGTGACCCTAACGAAGTAGATAAAAATATAAAGCTTTTTCCAAAAAGAAACCCTTATCGCCCACTTCTACATGCGGGTGACAAGGTAACAATAGACTACTTGCTTGATCTAATGCTCACACGAAGCGACAACACCGCAGCAAACGAGCTTATGGATGTAGCTGGAAGAGAAGATATAAATCAAAATATTATTTTACCTAACGGGTGGAATGGAAGTGACGTTACAAGAAAGTTTATGAACAGACTTTTGGAACAAAAACAGTATCAGAAATCATCTATAACAGTTTCAACAACCAGACATATATCAGAGTTTTTTTACAAAGTTGAAAAAAGAGAACTTGTAAATCCATGGGTATCTAAAATGCTCAAAGACTATATGCTACGCTGGGACAAGGGTGGCAAAAAAGGACTTCTCATACCAGAGTTCAAAAGCTACTATACAAAAGGTGGATGGCTACAAATAAACGGCTATTCTTACAATTTCTTCAAAGCTATTGTAAACATAATCCGTAAAGGTTACTGCATCGTAACCTGGAACAATGACGCGGGGGTTGTTGTTGGAGAAAAGTCTCACTATGCTATAGCAGTTATGACACTTACAAAATCGCCTTTTCTTTGGGTAAAGTTTCCCCTTGCCAAACTATCAAGAGAAATCCACGATATAATGGAATCACAATAATATGAAAATAATTTCTATTGATCCGGGATATGAGAGGCTTGGATTAGCCGTAATCACTAAAGATAAAGGCAAGAAGGAAGAACTAGTTTTTTCTGAATGCTTTAAAACTTCTAGTAAACTCCCCCACAATGAAAGACTGGCTTTGATTGGAGACAGAATAAAAGAAGTCATAAAAAAATATAAACCAGAAGCACTGGCTACTGAGAAACTTTTCTTTAGTGGAAACCAGAAGACAGCCATGTTGGTAGCAGAAGCTCGCGGTGTCATCTTGTATACAGGAAGTTCACTCGGGCTTTCTGTTTTTGAGTACACACCGAACGAAGTCAAAATAGCTGTGACTGGTTACGGACGAAGTGAGAAAAAACAAATGATCGACATGGTAAAAAAACTAATAGTCGTGGATAGTAAAAAAAGTAGTGATGATGAGTTCGATGCAATAGCTATTGGGCTTACACATTTTGCAATAAATAGGTGAAAAATAAAATCTCGTCGAACCAAACTTTTTGGAAGACCCCGCAGGCCTGAAGCTTGGTTCTGTCAACGACCCGAGGTAGTCCTCGGGCTCATTGACAGATTCAGGTCGAGGACTAAGCGAGTGTAGCGCCGGCGGAACGAGCGGTCTGGAAAAAAGTTTGGTGAGTAAGAGGTTTTATGACCGCATCATCTTGAGAAATACATCATGTGGTATGTCGACTGTCCCCATCCCCCTCTCTTTCATTTTTTTCTTTCCTTTCTTTTGCTTTTCTCGCAGTTTCATTTTTCTAGTAATATCCCCTCCGTACATATGTTGAGTCACATCTTTACTAAAAGCTTTTACTGTTTCTGAAGATATTATTCGGCCCAAAGCTTTTGCCTGAACTTTCATAACAAACATTTGTCTTGGAAGTATTTTGTGTAGTTTCTCCACAGAAGACTTTGCCTCTTCTTCCACTATTCGCCTTGATATAACTTTTGAAAACGCAGGGATTACCTCGTCTGCAACTAGTATATCCATACGCACAACGTTTGCATCCCTCATCCCCTCTATCTCATATGACATAGAAGCAAAACCGCTTGAAGCACTTTTTAGTTTGTCGAAAAAGTTTCTCATTAGTTCACGAAGTGGCATTTTCATAACAAGTCTTGTTCTATCTCCTCCAAAGTTTTCAGAGTCTTGTAGTTCCGCCTCATGATCATAGAAAAGTGGCATAAGGTTAGGAAGAAATCTTGATGGTGTAATGATTGTGCAGTTTACCCACGGCTCACGAATGTTACTCAAAAGACCCTCATCTGGAAAATACGACGGAGAATATATTATTTCTATCTTGCCCATCTTTGGACCACTCCTATATGTAACCTCATATGTGATAGTTGGCATCGTTACCACAAGGTCTAGATCAAACTCTCTGTGAAGTCTCTCTGTGATTATTTCTAGATGTAGCATTCCCAAAAATCCACAACGAAAACCACGACCCAGTGCACCCGATGACTCTTCTTCAAATGTAAAAGACGAGTCAGAAAGTTTTAGTTTTCCGAGCGACTGCTTCAGTGTAGTAAAGTCATCCTGACTTTCTGGATAGATAGACGCCCACACAACAGGTCTGGGCAACATATACCCATGTAGTGGTGGGTTTGTATCGTTTAGCGATGCGACAGTGTCTCCAACGGACGCAATACCCGGTTCTTTTATTCCGGTCACGATATACCCTATCTCCCCTGCGCTTAGTTTCTCTACAGGAACTTCGTCTGGAGAAAATATTCCAGTTTCGATAGAGTTAAAAGTTTCTTTGGCAACTTTAAAAATCAGTTGGTTGTTTCTAGAAACAGAACCAGACATCACACGTATAAAAACAATAACACCTTTGTGTGTTGAGTATTTAAAATCAAAAATAAGAGATCTGAAAGTGTTTCCTTCTATCGGTTTAGGAGCTGGGATTTTTTTAATAACCTCTTTCAACAAATCCTCCACCCCTTCTCCAGTTTTTCCAGACGTCTCAAGTATCTCACTTGGATCACACTCAAGAAGTTTTACGACCTCGGCCTTTATCTCTTCTACACGAGCCAAAGGAGAATCAACTTTAGACAAGACGGGAATAATAGTCAGTCCTGACTCGCGAGCCATACCAAGAGTTGTTAGTGTCTGAGCCTGAACTCCTTGGGTAGCATCCACGAGCAAAATAGAGCCCTCCACAGCCTTTAGAGCACGAGAGACTTCGTATGAAAAATCTATATGCCCCGGTGTATCAATAAGGTTTAGAATATAAGACTGCCCATCGTGTTTGTAATTCATACGAACCGGTTGCATCTTTATAGTAATCCCCCTTTCACGTTCGAGTTCCATAGAGTCTAGAACCTGATCCTGCATTTTACGTTTTTCTATTGTGCCGGTTATCTCAAGCATTCTATCTGCAAGAGTTGATTTTCCGTGATCTATATGGGCGATGATACTGAAATTACGTATTTTTTCCATTGGCTACATTAAAGCATAAACTTGGTTTTAACCAAAGTCTGGTTAAAAAAGAGCGTTTACTTTTTCCACCAAAATATCTAGAGAATCTTTTATAATTTTCTCTCTGTC
>JBEBJM010000065.1:0-3648 GCA_040079895.1 Nitrospira sp. | reverse complement strand
ATGAGAAAAATATAGTTGTTATAACAAGGAGTGATATCTTCTTGAAAGAACCCAATCTTTTTTCTGGTTACCACATCGCGAAAGGATTTGACAGATATGTTCTTTTAAAGAAATAAACTTATATTTCTGGTGATGTGTAGTAGTTTAATTCTTCCCCAAAATATGTTTTTGTGTAAGTTTTTACAAAACCTAATTTTTGGTAGAACTTGTTAGACAGTTCGTTTTCGGATTTTGTTCCAACGACGTATTTTTTTATACCAACATTTTTAAACTCTTGATTTAGTTTTTCTAATATTTTTGTGCCCCAACCTAGACCCTGGTAACCATTTAGTATTGCCACAAACTGTAACTCGGCATGAGGTGATTCTTTGGAGACTTCTAGTAATGATGTGGCTATTTTGTAGGCTATACTAGGTTTTTTTATAATTGATTTTATTATAATAGAAATTATTTTTATTTTGTTTTTTGATATAGCCTCACTTAAAAAATGTGAATAATCAGTCATAGCCAAAAGGAAGCCTTTAATCCCTTTATCCTCCTCTATTACTAAAAAGATAGAATACTTTGATTCAGAAAGATTTTTGTAAATAATTTCTAAAAAAGATAACCCAAAGTTATTTAGGAATGATTCGGTTAGTATTTTGTAATGAATCCCAGCCACAACCCCAATTGTCTTTGGGTCGTAGTTAGTTATTCTTTTTATTTCCATATACAAAATGTTCTTTTTTTATAACCAATCTCCACCATAGACCGAGAAGTCCTACAATAACCTGTCCCACTCTAACAAGGTTAAAAAATTGTGATTTACCACTAGTTCTCCAATAATGATTTACTGGCACTTCTGTAAAAGTGAAACCACCATCAGATATTTTTCTTATCATCTCTGTGCAAATAAGCCCCGTACTTTCTTTTAGCTGAACTTTATCAAAAATACTCTTTCGCATTAGTCTGAAGTCACAATCAGTGTCTCTTATCGGTACATTAAAGAGGGTCTTTACTACAAAATGGTAAGTTTTTCCTGTGATGATTCTGTAAAAAGGATCTGATCTTTTTATTTTGTATCCGTTTACAACATCAACATCTGGTCTTATCTTTTCAACTAGTTTAGTTATCTCTCTGGGGTCATACTGAGCGTCTCCATCTGTATAAAAAATCCAATCATATTTTGCTTCAGAAATACCAGATCGGATAGCTCCGCCATAGCCCTTGTTTTTTTCATGAGTCACAACTCTTACTTTTGGAAAAGCTTTTTCTAAAGATTTTAGTACATTTTTTGATGACAAATCGCTCCCATCGTCAACCACGATTATTTCGTATTCTGACGAGATGTTTTGAAGGGTTGAATCAAGAGTCAAGACTAGGCTTCCTATGGTACCCCAGTCGTTTAGAAAAGGAAAAAACCCAGATATTTTTGGTTTATTTTCGCCCAATACAGCTTTGTTTTTCATAGTATAATTTGCTACAATGTTATCAATTAAAAGCTGGTTTAGCAATAAAACGACAATAACTTGGATTGATATGAAGATTGTATATATAGCATCAATCCGTCTCCCAACCGAGAAGGCTCACGGGGTTCAGATAATGAAGACCTGCGAGGCTTTTTCTGAAAATGGTATAAAGATAAAACTTTTTGTACCAAATTTTATTTTTGATAAAAAAAGGCAAGATGCCTTTGAATATTATGGTGTAAAAAAAGCTTTTGAGATCAAGAAGTTTTTTAGTGTTAGGCTGATAAGGTTGGGGCCTATAGGTTTTTTTCTCGAAACTTTTATTTTTTTCTTATCAGTTATTTTTTCTTCAGATTTTTGGTTGGCTGATTATGTCTTTAGTCGTGATGAAATGCTTGTGGTATTTTCTGGTATTTTAGGCAAGAAGACTATTTGGGAAACGCACACAGGGAGTTATAACTTTTTTGCCAGAGTCTCTTTGAAAACTTCAACATTTGTTGTTTCTATATCTAAAGGTTTAAAAGATTTCTATATTTCAAAAGATGTTAATCCAAGTAAAATTATTGTTGCTCATGACGGTGTCGATTTAGATGATTTTCAAGTCTCTCTTTCTAAAGAAGAAGCTAGAAAGTCTCTGGGCTTACCTTTGGATAAAAAGATAGTTTTGTACGCTGGTAGACTCGATGGTTGGAAAGGATCTGAAACTTTTTTTGAAGCATCTAAAAGTTTTGATGATAGTACAGTTGCTGTGGTTGTTGGTGGGGAGAAAAATCAAATTGAAATGTTTAATAAAAAATACCCAAAGATTATTTTTATTGGGTATAGACCATATAAAGAGTTACCATTATTTCAAAAAACAGCCGATGTTTTGGTGGTGCCAAATACGGGAAAAGATAACGTTTCTAGGCTCTACACCTCTCCTTTAAAGGTCTTTTCTGCTATGGCTTCGGGAGTGCCTATTGTGGCCTCAGATCTGCCTTCTATAAGGGAGGTATTGGCAGATGGGGGTAATTCGGTCTTGGTCTTGCCAGATAGCCCAGAGGCCCTTTTTGAGGGAATTATGGGTATTTTGGGTGATGAAACTAAGGCTGGTATAATAGCAAAGCAAGCTCTTTCTGATGTTTCTGGCTATTCTTGGAAGGAGAGGGTAAGGGTTGTGATTTCTTATATTTCAAAATAATGAAGGATGTTATTATTTTACCAACTTATAATGAGCGAGAAAATATAGGTAATATTGTGCCAATGATTTTTTCTGTTGTGCCAGATATTTATATTTTGGTTGCTGATGATAACTCTCCTGATGGTACCGCTGATGTTGTCCGTGAGTTACAGAAAAAATATAAAAGATTGGATTTAATATCTAGACCACAAAAAAATGGATTGGGTCGAGCATATATAAACGCATTCAAGCATGTGCTGAAAGACACAGATGTTCGCACTGTTATTATGATGGATGCCGATCTTTCTCATCAACCAAAATATCTTCCTGAAATGTTAAAGAAAAGTTATGATTTTTCTGTTGTCACTGGTTCTCGTTATGTAAAAGGTGGGGAGACTGTTGGGTGGGAGACTTGGAGGGTTATCTTGAGTTTTCTCGGAAACTTTTATTGTAGAAACATAACAGGTATGCCGATTATGGATTGTACTGCCGGTTTCAATGTTATAAGCACAGACCTTTTAAGAAAGATAGATTTTTCAAATATAGATATGTCTGGTTACGCCTTTATTATGGAGCTAAAATACAATTTGCATTTGGCCGGGGGAGAGTTTTATGAAGTACCAATCACTTTCGTTAACCGTGTTGGAGGAGAGTCAAAAATGTCTAGTCATATTATAAGCGAGGGTGTTGTTGCTCCATGGAAAATGAGATTTAAGGTTCAAAGTGAAAAAATAGAGGAAGATGTTAAAAAAATAAATTGCGTCGGTTGTCTATCAAAAGAAAAAGTATTCTTTGGTATAAAGAATAACTTACCTCTATATAAATGTTTGGGTTGCGGAATGCTTTCTTTGTATGAGCTACCAGAATCTTCTTCGGAGGTCTATGATGCAGAATATTTTTCTGGTGGAAGTGGGGGATTTGGTTATGTAAACTATGATGAGGACAAAGAGCCAATGCGAGAGAGTTTTAAAAAATATTTAGATTTGATAAAAAAAGTTTCAGGAAAGAGTGGAAAACTTTTTGATGTCGGTGCGGCTACGG
>JBEBJM010000064.1:0-3666 GCA_040079895.1 Nitrospira sp. | reverse complement strand
GTATAAAAATCTACATAATTAAGCCCTGGAACCTCGCCAAGCTTGTCATAATCTTCGTCGTAAATAGCTTGAGATATTTTTGCCGCCAAATCTGGATTAGTAATCATGCTTCCAGCAGAAAGTCCCGCATACACTTTTGTCTTCAGTAGTTCTGGTAATAGTTTTGTAAGTCCAGATTTATTTACCCATTCCATTAGGTGATATGTATTTCCACCAGAGAAAAACAAAACATCAGCTTCATCCATTTGAGGTTTCCAAACATTTTCTGGGACAGCAGATATGTCTGCGATACTGACTGATTTAAAACCTTGTTTATCAATATTTTTCAGATCGTTTATAAACCAACCTTTATCTCCTGTTTCTATAGTTGCCGCGGTCGGGATAAAACACAAAGTGGTATCTTCTGGTTTTTTACCAACCAACTCAAAAAGCGTGTTCTCTATAGTTTTATTTGTTAATCCACCTGAAGTTAAAAGTAATTTCATATGCTGATTGTAACAGAAAATCACTGATTATTGAATATCTTCCCTAATAGATGTTTAATTAAAAAAAACCCACCAAGTCTTACGAGGTTTTTTTGATTACTACTATTTTACGACTCCTCAATATTTTTATTTTCAGCGAAATACGACCAGAGTTTGTTAATATCTTTTTCCTTATTCCAAAAATCTACTATCTGTTGACGGAGTTCTTTGTGTTGTGGATAACCATAATCAACAACTTCTGGAGGCAACAAATCTTTACACTCAATATTTAGTAGAACAGTCAGAGCTTCTTTTATATCATTATATTTTTGCTTACCCAGCTTTTCTTCTTGATCTGCCCCCAACCCATACCATGTATAAAAATGCCAAAGCTCGTGCATCACAGTCCTACGACAAGAACCTGTCGGCATCGCAACAAAGAAATAGTTTTCTTTTATACTATAAGGACAACGACTGTTTATGGTTAGGTACCCGACAACATCTACTGGAAGTGAAACTTTAAATATTTCTTCTGCTCTTTTTTGAAACTCACCAGAAACCAGATCCCAATCTTTTTGATACTTTTCTATAAAGTTTTGAGTATCGATGGAGTGTTTGGTTTTATAATCATCAATAAAACTTGAAACGTTTACATCAGTTGGATTTTCACCATACTCGGCGACAAGTTCTTCGTATTGCTTGGTTGGACTTTGAGAGTTGTTAGAACTTTTACCCTTATTCAAAAGACACCAGACATCCTTTCCTTTATCGTATTGAAATTGAACATTCATATTTTTATATATTCTATAATTCTAAAATATGATTATTAAGTCTTTAATGATTATACAAGATCGACTGTACTTTTTATATACCCACCATGAATAGACCTAAATACACAGACAAGATGTCTTGACTGATAAAATCTATATAACAAAGCGTTTTCAGGAGTAGAAGCTAAGTGACCGATAATCGGAGGCACTAATCCTATATTTTGCGAGGTGTTAATGCGAAGAATGGACATGTTAGTCAGTGATTAATTTTTCTGTATTTATTTGATCCATAAAAGTGACTACAATTGGATCGAGCACAATATCATCTCGTTCAATGGGCTGAGTGAGATACAGACCCGAAAGTGACGTACACCTACTCAATGCGACATATGTTTGTCCATGCGCAAACGCCCCACCTTCCATATTCACTACTACTGAGTTATATGTTTTACCTTGAGATTTATGTATCGTAAATGCCCATGCAAGACGAAGTGGGTATTGGGTAAAAGAGCTTACAATCTCCTCTTCAATTTTTCTTGTCTCAGAATTGTAAAAATAACGGATTTTTGACCATGTCGCTTGGGATATAGAGTATACAATTTCACCATTGATACGTACCTTAATTTCATTTTCTGTAAGAGATTCAACAGTACCGACAGTACCATTAACCCATCGTTTCTCTGGGTCATTTTTTAACAACATCACCTGTGCACCTTTTTTTAATTTCAAAAACTCCTCAGTAGGATATGAGCTTCTTTCCAACTGACCTGATATCTCCGCAGTATATGTATATAAAGGTGTTTTAAGTTCCGACAGGCGTTTGTTATTTATCTCATCGACAACTGCATTGCGTGTAGCTAAAGTCACAACACCTTCGGTGGGTACGGGATATGTCGACCTTTCATTTAGGGTAAAAAGTAAATCGTCCTCTATTTGGTTTTTTCTCACTGCGTTTAAAATGTTCTTGAACTGGTTATCATCTTGCTGTCTAAAAATGTGACTTAGTTCAAAAGTTCGAAGTTTAGTTTTTTGCCAAACATCAGCATTGAAAAAATATGGGCCACCATGATTATGTGTAAAATATTCATGTAATGCCTCATCTGCGACCACTGGTGGAAGTTGGTATAAATCACCAAACATTACCATCTGTATTCCTCCAAAGGGGATTTTATTTCCACGAGCCTGCTGTAGCAGAACGTCAATCGCCCCCATCATATCAGCTCTCACCATAGAGACCTCATCAATTACGATTGTATCAACATGTCTCAATAGGGTTGCAACACGACTACTTACCCTAAGCTGTCGTGGGTCAATGAAGCCCGTAGGTAGCTGAAATAAGGAGTGTAATGTCTGACCCCCAACATTCAACGATGCAACACCTGTAAATGCACCTATCACTAACTTCTTCTTTGATTTGTATTTTAGGTATTGCAATAAAATAGACTTGCCCGTACCCGCCTTTCCAGTGATGAAAAAATGGTCATTACTATTTTCGATAAGGTTAAAAAGTCCCTCTTGCTCATCACTGAGTTTGACGTTTTCTATGAAAATCCTGTCTTCGTTTAATTTTTTACTAACATACGTCGGTAATTTTTTATATGTCGGATACCTCTGTGCTTGATATGTTTTATTGCTCTTTTTTGAAAAGCGAGACAGAGCAAGAATGACAATAATGACTAAAATTATCCAGTACATAATTTATTGATTTTTATACTTTTCACACATTTTCGTCACTCGCCTCATTACTTCATCTCATATTTCACCCCCCCATCGAAATACAGCTTGTACTCCTAACCTTCTTGGTCTCGAACTCTTTATTCACCAAACTATACTCCTATACATTTTCAAAATCAATTAAAAAACAAACTCTACATCTTCCTCGAGTCATACGCCCAGTGAAGTAGTGCTTGTCTTTGTCGAGGCCGACAAACTGTGTCCCCTACATGGCAGTTTGCAACTAACTGACCGACGTGCCTACGCATTTTCAGCCATCGGTTTATTTGTCTTTTGTCTTCGTCTGGTATTCGCCTGCCCATGTAGTAACGACAGTACCACTGGAACCAACCTCGCGGATCTTCTTTATATATCCAACCTTTCTTTTGCCAGACCGACAGTGGCTGACTAGCGTTTATATGAAAAAAGTTTAGGTTTTTATCACGTCTGTCTTTTGCGAACTTTGCTTTTGTAAACCAGTCTTTCGGAAACTCTTTTGTGCAGTCTCTCATATACACACCGCCGAACACGCCGAGTGCGAGCATTTGTTTTGGGGTTAGTTGTGGTTTGAAAAGTGGATCGAACTTTTTGCCAACAGGTGCAGAAAGTTCGTATTTGTAGTTTCCCTGCATTTTGTCGTTAACTGTAACCGTTTTCATTTTATCTGTTCTGAACTAGATTTTTCTATTACTAAATGATTTGTAGAGAATAATAATAAT
>JBEBJM010000063.1:0-3707 GCA_040079895.1 Nitrospira sp. | reverse complement strand
GCACTCGTATTACCGCTGCTGCTGGCACGAGTTTAGCAACCCCTTATTCGTGAGGTACTATCAATAAACTTTCTCCCTCATAAAAGATGTTTACGACCCTAAGGTCTTCATCCATCACGCGGTGTCGCTCGATCAGACTTTCGTCCATTGTCGAATATTCTCGGCTGCAGCCACCCGTAGGTGTATGGGCCGTGTCTCAGTCCCATCGGTGGGGGTCAGCCTCTCAGCTCCCCTAAGCGTCATAGCCTTGGTAGTCCATTACACTACCAACTAGCTGATACTCCGCAGGCCATTCTTTTAGCGATAAATCTTTACTCCGAAGAGACTATCAAGTATTATCCAATCTTTCGACTGGTTATTCCTGACTAAAAGGGATGTACCCACGTGTTACTACCTCGTTCGCCACTGCTCTTGCGAGCCGTTTGACTTGCATGCCTTATCCACACCGCCAGCGTTCATCCTGAGCTAGGATCAAACTCTTAAAAAAAGTTTAATCACATTTAATTGTGTAAGCTTATAATGAACGGAACAAAACAAAAAATAATATTTTATTTTTGCTGGCGTTTCGCGTTTTTATTTGTGAGTGTTTAAATTGATGTTGAAAATCGTTGCTTAGATTTTCATATCCGAAAGCATTTAAAGGAAATTTTGTCGTTCCAGTCGGCCTGACAGCCAACTGAAGTGACGGAAAACTTGCACTTATAAATACATTCTCGCCGAGCACCATTTTGGTGCTTCGGCTAATTCAATTTGATTGTCAACGAACTAAACTAAAAGTGCCTTATTTCAGGCACCTGTATAGTATAGCCATATTTAGTTTTGAGTCAAGCCCAATATCCACCCAAAAAACCTTTATATTTAGGCCTTTTTTTGAAGCTTCTCAAGTGTAACCAAAAGCGGTGAAGCCACGAAGATAGATGAGTATGTTCCAGCTATGATACCGATAAGCAGAACGAAGGCAAAATCACGAGTTGACTCCCCTCCTATGAAATACAGAGCAACGAGCGACAAGAAAATAGTAAGTGAAGTGTTGATTGATCTTCCGAAAGTCTGTGTTACTGACTTACCAACTGTCTCTGTAAAAGACTCTTTGCTGTTTCCAACACGCAGGTTTTCACGAACACGATCAAACACAACGATAGTATCATGGACGGAGTAACCAAGAATAGCCAGAAGGGCTGTTACAAACAGCAAGTCTATTTCACCCCCATGAAAATGTGTCCAAGCAACAAAAACTCCAGTTGGGATTATGACATCGTGAGCCAGAGCGATGATTGTGGCCAAACCATATTTCCAAGAAGCCACTGGATGAGATACTTTACGAAAAGCAAAAGTGATGAAAAGCACAATACAAACAATAACCACAGCGATAGCTACCATAGCTTTGTTTTTTAGTTGTGTACCAACAACAGGACCGATAGAGTTAAACTTTTCTTCTTTTGCGGGGTTTGATGGATCAGATGAAAGTGCTGCTAAAACGGCGTCTTTTTCTTCTGGTTTTAGGTCACGAGTTTTTAGTATGTATTTTGAATCTCCTGATGGTGTTAAAACATATGTACCAAGACCAAAGTTAGCAAGATTCTCTTTTATCTTTTCTGGGTTAGGTCTACCTGACTGCATTTCTACAACATCATCCACTTTTACTTGATTATAACTAACTTCTAATATAGATCCGCCCTTGAAATCAATGCCAAGGTTAAAACCAAACATTATTACAGAAACAACTGACCCTAGTATAAGTAGAGCTGATAATGCAAAGAAAAACTTTCGATTATTTACTATAAACATAAAAGTTAATTAAAAGTGTAGACCGTTACTAAATAAAAACTTTGAAAACTTACTGACTTCACCACTCTTCTTTGGAGCAAGAGCAAAAAGGAATGTTCTAGAAACCGTGATGGCTGTGAACATAGAAATCAACACACCAAGACCCAGTGTCAGAGCAAAACCTTTTATCGCTGAAGTACCAAGCCAGAAAAGAATAATCGCTGTGATAATAGATGAAATGTTTGAATCACGAATAGAAAGCCATGCTCTAGAGAAACCTTCGTGTAGAGAATCGTGCAGATTTTTACCCCTCTTCAACTCCTCTTTCATTCTCTCGAAAATAAGAATATTAGCATCCACTGCCATACCGATAGAGAGGATAAATCCAGCAATACCAGCCGCTGTAAACGTTACAGGGATTAGCTTGAATACAGCCAAAGACAAAATGATGTATATAACCAAAGAAACAGAAGCGACAAGTCCTGGAAGTCTATACCAGAGCACAAGAAAGGCTACGATAAGTGCAAGTCCAACCACACCAGCTTTTACACCTGCTGTTTTTGCGTCTTGACCCAAAGAAGCTCCGACGGATTGTGTAGAAATAAGTTCAACTGGAACAGGTAGTGCTCCATAGTTCAAATCTCGAACTAGAGATTTTGCTTGATCTGCAGTAAAACTACCAGATATAACAGCCTTACCATCTGTTATAGGGTCTCGAATAACAGGACTTGAAATAACTTGTCCGTCTAGAAAGATAGCCAGAACTTCACCAACATGATCTCGTGTGATCTGTGCAAAGAGAGCTTTGCCAGCAGAGTTGAAAGTGATACCAACAACAGGCTGACCCTGAAGCTGTCCGTTACCTCCGTTTGTGAACTGTAACTGTGCGTTTTCTAGATACTGTCCATCAAGAGCTGTTGGTATAAAAATCTCGAATTGATTTTTTGTTTTCAACTCTTCGGCTGTCATATCTTTAACCTCTGGACGAACAAGCATAAACTCTAGTTGTGGAGTTTTACCTATAAGTCTTACGGCTTCGTTTATATCTGTAACTCCTGGAAGTTCTACCAAAAGTCTATACTCGCTCGAACCAGAAACCACACCTGGATTTTCTACTTGTACCACTGGTTCAGACACACCAAAAAGGTTCACTCGGCGTTCTATAACATCACGAAGGGATGACATAGCTTGACCTATATCTCCACCTTTTATCTTTGAAACATCAGCACGATATGTTAGTTCTGTTCCACCGTTTAGATCAAGACCAAGCTTGAAAGCATACTTTGCTAACCTAGGTGAAATCTCCGGAGAAACTCTGTCAGACTTATAAACAAAAAACCCAATACCAATAAAAGCTACAATAAGAAACAAAGACAACATTCGGTGTTTAAACATAATACGGACTATTATATGGATTTTGAGTAAAAAAGCAATCTACCATAAACCCATATTCCTCACTGGTTTTTTGTGATATTTCAAATATATTTATAATAAGATAAACTCCATTTTTTTAATTGAACAGTCCTAAATTGGGATTTGATTGAAATCTTAATTCAATCACATGAATTGACTAACCTGCATTTTTTAAATATAGTTGTATTTAGATTATTGACTATTGTTGTCGACAATTGCTCGCTCACACTCAAACATCCCACTTTTAGAATAAGTTATACAAAATAAATTATGTTTATACGAAAATTTAAAAAGAGTGACGCAGAAGCAGTAAAAAAAATATTTGCGTTACATTGGACAGATCCAGAATTTCTGGAAGAGCTTTCAGATGGACTAGAATCATCTATCCAAAAAAATACAGACAGAAATTCTAAATTCTTTGTTGCAGAGGAAAATAAAGAAATTCTGGGTATAGTAGGTTTTAGAAAATTACCTGATTACCTCATACCATTTACACTAACCGACAAACCTGTTGAGCTTTATATTAT
>JBEBJM010000062.1:0-3715 GCA_040079895.1 Nitrospira sp. | reverse complement strand
CAAACATAGAACACCCTGCTGTTTTAGAAGTTTTTGATGAAATAGAAAGACGAGGTGGAAAAGTAACGAAAGTATCTGTAAACGAAGATGGGGTGGTCAGACCTAGAGATATTTTAGAAGCTATAACAGAAAACACTGTTTTGGTATCAGTAATGTATGCCAACAACGAGATCGGAACGATACAACCAGTGCGTGAAATAGCAAAAATAATAAAAGAATATAAATTAAAAAATAACCTGAACAAACCCTACTTTCACACAGACGCTTGTCAGGCTGGTTTGTATCTGTCTTTGGATACTCAAAAACTTGGGGTGGATTTACTCACTCTAGATGGTATAAAAATCTATGGGCCAAGAAGTTCCGGTTTACTTTTTGTAAAAAATGGAACAGAAATAAAACCGATAATGTTTGGCGGAGGACAAGAAAAGGGACTGCGAAGTGGCACAGAGAACCTAACTAGTGTTTTAGGTTTGTCACAAGCTATAGAAATAGCAGAAAAAATGCGTGAGAGTGAATCTGAAAGGCTAAAAAATATTAGAGATTATGCTATAGAAAATATACTAAAGACTTTTCCAAAAGCTACACTAAACGGCTCCGTAGAAAACAGACTTCCAAACAACATAAACATTTGTTTCCCAAATCTAGATGCTGAATTTGCTGTTATATCACTAGATGTGTCTGGTTTTGCAGTATCGTACTCTTCGTCTTGTAGAAATCTAAAAGAGGATTCTTCGTCTTATGTTGTAGAAGCGCTAGGGAAAACAAACTGTAGCCAATCCAGTTTACGTATCACGTTAGGTCGAGAAAGTAGGAAAAGTGACATAGATAATTTTATTGTAGCTCTGAAAAAAATTGTGTTATCATAATACCTATGGAAGATCTAAATAAACAACAAATCATACTACTTACACTTCTTATTAGTTTCGTTACATCTATTGCTACAGGCATTATGACAACATCCCTGCTCCAAGAAGCTCCTGTCGAAATAACTAGAAACATAAACAGAATAGTCGAGAAGACCATAGAAACTGTGACACCAGCGGTTACAACATCTCAAACAAAAACAAAAGAGACGACGACTGTCATCGTAAAAGAAGAGGATTCTGTTGTTGATTCTATAAACAAAAACATAAACAGTGTTGTTCGCATAAAAGAAAAAAATGCCACACTTGGGATAAATGATTTTTATGGTATAGGTTTGGTTATATCAAAAGACGGCACAATACTAGCTAACAGAAAAACCATAAGTAGAGACTCTACATATACAGCTCTAATGGCGGACAACAAAGAGTTCACGCTTACACCCGTTGGTGTTGATAAGAACACAAACATTATTCTTTTTAAAGCACAGACTCCAGACAAGAGCCCGTACGTTTTTACTCCAGCAGTTTTTGCAGATGCTGAACCAAAACTTGGCCAGACTCTTATTGGTATAGGAGGAGACGAGACCAATTCTGTTTCAGTTGGCAGAGCTTCTTTACTACTCACAAAAGATTTAACGGTGGGAACAACCACAACAAAATACCTAAACGGAATCAGTGCTGATATATCTCTAAAAGAAATCGTCCAAGGAAGTCCTCTTTTGAACCTATCGGGTGATGTTGTTGGGTTTAACGTATCTTCTGATTCGTTCAAATACTTCACTTATATCGGTGTTATAAAAAAAGAAATAAACACTATCCTAGAGACACCAAAAACTCCTCAACCTTAAGTTTGACTTGAGTTGATTTTAATATATAATGTGGCTAAATATGCCACCATTTGGACACTTTACAACCAAAGCAAAAGAAGCCATCCGCAAGGCGCACGAACTTGCTATTGAGCGTGGACAAAACCACGTCAATCCACTACATCTTTTGACTGCCCTTATTCTTCAAGAAGAGAGTATGGTCACATCTATTTTGGATAGACTAGAAATAGACACTATACTGCTTACAGACAACCTTATAGAAGGCATAGAGGGTGCTGAAGCAGGACAAACACTTTCTGCTTCGTACCAGATCTACCTTACACCAGAGTTGGCACAGGCCATAGAAACTTCTAGTAAACAAGCATCGCTTTTAGGAGACGAATTTGTTTCGACGGAACATCTTTTTTTAGCTCTTATAGAAGTACAAAGTCCTGCACATGATATTTTGAAAAAGTTTAAAATAGATAAAGATGTGGTTATGCGGATAATAGAGGAAATAAGAAGTGCAAAACCACAAGAGCAAGAATCTCCAAAAAAGTTCAAGGCGCTTTCAAAATACACTCGAAGTTTAACTAAACTAGCAACACAGAACAAACTAGATCCTGTTATTGGACGTGATGAGGAGATTTCTCGAATCATCCAGATACTTTCTCGAAGAACGAAAAACAACCCTATTCTCATTGGTGAAGCCGGTGTTGGAAAAACAGCTATTGTTGAAGGTCTGGCAATTCGTATGTCTATGGGTGAAGTTCCAGAATCTTTGAAAGATAAAGAGTTGGTTTCTCTAGACCTTGGACTTTTGATAGCTGGAACAAAATACAGAGGAGAGTTCGAGGAGAGATTGAAAAACATTTTGAAAGAAATAGAAAAATCCGACGGAAAGATAATTCTTTTTGTTGATGAAATACACACTATAGTTGGAGCAGGCTCTGCCGAAGGCTCACTCGACGCTTCAAACATGCTCAAACCTGCACTAGCGAGAGGGGAGTTGCGTGCGATAGGCGCTACAACTTTAAAGGAATACCAGAAGCACATAGAAAAAGATCCTGCTCTAACTCGACGTTTCCAACCAGTCTATGTAAACGAACCAAGTGTTGATGATGCTATAACTATTTTACGAGGACTAAAAGAAAAATACGAGTTGTATCATGGTGTCCACATAACCGATGAAGCTATTATATCTGCGGTTAACTTATCTAGTAGATACATAACTGATAGATTTCTCCCGGACAAAGCCGTCGATCTCATCGACGAGTCAGCGTCATATCTAAAAATCGCGCTGGAGAATAAACCTCCGGTTCTTCAGACTGCTCACTCAAAAATAGTTAAACTGCAGATAGAGCTTGAAGCTTTGAAAAAAGAAACAGATCCAAAATCAAAAGCTCGTACAAAAATAATCGAGAGAGAAATAGCTGATCTACGAGAAAAAACTTCAGAAATAGAGCTAAAATGGAACAACGAAAAAGAAACTGTTTCTGATATAAAAGTCATCAAAAAACAACTGGAGGAACTTCGTCGAGATGCCGAAACTGCAGAAGCAAAGTCAGATCTTTCACGTGCAGCTGAAATACGCTATGGCAAAATCCCTATGCTCGAAAAAGATTTGGATTTAAAAACAAAAAGACTAAAGAAACTACAGAGCTCAAGAAGGATATTGAAAGAGGAAATAACAGAAAACGATATTGCAACCGTTGTTTCAAAATGGACAGGTATTCCTGTTTCTCGAATGCTTGAAGAAGAAGCAGACAAACTAAACCGCATGGAAGATGTCTTGAAAAAACGCATTGTTGGCCAAGATGAAGCCGTAAAAAAGATATCTGACACCATAAAACGTAGCCGAGCTGGGATTTCTGATCCAAACAGACCGATCGGCTCTTTCCTTTTCCTTGGGCCTACTGGTGTCGGAAAAACAGAACTAACAAAAGCTCTAGCCGAGTTTATGTTTGACGATGACAAAGCTCTTATACGAGTTGATATGTCCGAGTTCATGGAAAAACACAGTGTTTCCAAAATCATCGGCGCTCC
>JBEBJM010000061.1:0-3738 GCA_040079895.1 Nitrospira sp. | reverse complement strand
TATAGTTTTAATATACAAAATAATTAAAACATAAAATGACATTTAATGTCGCCCGCCCCCCCGAGAATTACCACGGGTAATTCTAAAACTAAAAGAAACTTATACTATATGGCTTAAGCTTCATCGTGACTTTCCTAAAGTCGAACGACTGGGCATCGGAAACAAGATAGAAAATGAGTTTATCGTTTGTTTGGAACTTACTTTTTGTTTAAGTTATCTATCCCCAGAGCATAAAATACTAATGCTAAATAAAGCCATCACAAGATTTGATGTACTTAAATTTTTTGTTCAACTAGCTTGGGAAAGTAAATTATTTTCAACAGATAAATACTCTGATTTCACATCTAGACTAGAAGAAATTGGTCGCCAGCTCGGTGGATGGAAAAAAGGTCTAGACGAGAAACTCCAAACAAAAACTCCCCAGAAATAATCTGGAGAGAAAAACTACAATTTCGAGAGAACACGCGATTGTCAGCATTCCACGCATTCGGATTCGTGACGAGGTAGGCGTTGACGTTCCAGCCATTGCCATCGTTCCAGTTCGCATAGACGACACGAAAGCGCTATATTTCTCGTACTTACAACCATCCATAACACCACCAGCCAAAATATGACTGGTTGAATAGCATGCGGGACATATAAGTCCACCAGTTGTAAATACCAATTCTTGTTATTTTTTGAAGAAAGCCTCCCTACTCTTGCACAAGGCGTACCCAATACAACTCTCAAGGAAATTTTCCTAAGACCATGAAACGGAAGCCTTAACCGCCATGTAACACATGATTTCCAAATTATTATAACAGAAAGTATATAAAATATTTTAATATAAAAAATGACCCTCGACTTGTCCCAAACTAAATTGGTAACAGACCGAGGGTCACAGTGCCCGAGAGACAAAGGTCAGGATTGCGATGAGACCAAAGCCTCTGAGGACTCAATAACCGAATTGCGAGAGAACACGCGATAGTCAGCATTCCACGCACCCGGATCCGTGACGAGGTAGGCGTCGACGCGCCAGCCAACGCCATCGTCCCAGAGCGCAGAGACGACACGACCATCAACGTAGAAGATGTTCGCGTAACCGTTGGTCAGAAGTTCTCCTTCACGACCGTCAGCCTGTGCCACGATCTTCTCGAAAAGCCAAGCGAGGTAGGTCTCGTGACCTTCGCCAAGCTCGGCCTTGATGGGACCGTCGACTGACTGCTCGGTCAAGCGTCGGCTCGAAAGCGTCCCGCTGGGGACACCCTCTTCGACCTTCGTGCCAAACCACTTCTGGAAGTTGTCGCCGATGAAATAGATTCCGGCGTTTCCCTTCTTGAAATTGTCTGCGACGACGAACTTGTCGTGAGCCGATACTTTGACGTCTGGCTTCACCAGCTCGAGAATCGTGTCGAACACGATTCTCCCTTGACCACCGATGTAGCGCAAGAAGTTATTCCAACCGCCGATGCGGTTGATGAAAGCTTCTGTCTGACCAGCGGTGACGTCCGGATACTTCGCCATGATACACATCCTTCTCCGACTGAAAGTCGGGAACTTCCCTCTGCCCGAGGTTGTGGGGGCTTGGCTTTTATAGCCACAGCAATGTAGAATCAAATTCTATATTAAATCCACATTGCTATGGCTATTTCAGCTGTATCTCGCAAGTTTGTTAAAGAACTTTATACACCTATATTATACACCTAAAAGTACCTACTTGTCAAGTACTTACCACCAACCCAAAAAACCCTTAAAATAATGGTATTTCTAGTATATTTTCATGTACCTTTTAATATGCTACAATGAATTTCATGAGAAATACTAAATTGAAAAAAGAAAAAAATTTCACTGCATTTTTTGAAAAAAATGAATTAAAAGGCTATACGGTTACTGTGCCTACTCTACCTGGCCTTGTCACTGAAGGTCGGACTTTTGAAGAAGCTAGAATAATGGCGTATGACGCAATCAAATGCTATATTGCAGGCTTGAAAAAATCTGAAAGAAAAGAAATGAAAGAAAATGAGACTGGCAGTTTCCAAATAGCTGTAGCTATTTAGTTCTATGCCTAAGTTACCGAGAATTACGCCACGTAAACTTTTAAGAATCCTGTTAAAGCTCGGTTTCTATGTTCATCACCAGTCAGGTAGTCATGTAAACTTGCGCCAAAAACTTTAAAATCAATTCTTGTACAAGCCGAGGTTACAGTCGAAGAAATTATTGAATTGATATAAATCTTACTCCGAGATAACTCGTAATACTTCTTCGATGGTGGTCACCCCCTGCACTGCTTTGAAAATCCCGTCCTCGATCATAGTTAACATTCCATCTGCTTCGGCTTGTTTTTGTATTGCGTCTGATGTTCCAGATTTTAAAATAATTTCTTTTATAACAGGAGTGACTTTCATAATCTCGTGAATACCGATACGTCCAGAAAAACCATCGTCTGGAGAAACCCCTTTCTTCAGTCTCCAGAAAGGTATTTTGTCCCATCCGTCTGACTTACCTACTATTTTTTCATCACGTAAAGCACGCAAAACTTTATCTAGGTTAACTGACTTTCCTATGGTATCCAGTTCTGCTTTTGTTAAAAAGTATTTTTCTTTTTGCTCTGACAGTCTTCTGATGAGCCTTTGTGCGATGATTATGTTTACAGTAGAGACAATAAGAAAAGGCTCCACTTTCATATCTATAAGTCTAGGTATAGCTCCTGCAGCCGAGTTGGTGTGGAGTGTAGCAACGACGACGTGACCAGTTAGAGAAGCGTTTATAGCCAAACTAGCTGTTTCGTTATCTCGGATTTCCCCCACCATTATTATATCTGGGTCCTGACGAACCAAAGTTCTAAGGCCAGAAGCAAAGGTAAAACCTATTTCTGGCCTAACCTGTGTCTGGTTAACCCTTTTCATCTGGTACTCTATGGGATCTTCTATGGTAGATATGTTCACATCTGGCGTGTTCAATATATCAAGTACAGTATATAGAGTGGTAGTTTTTCCAGATCCTGTTGGTCCAGTGGTCAAAATCATACCCGTTGTAGACTTTACTGCCTTGTGAATAGTATCAAGCCCCTCACCATGAAAGCCTAGTGACTCTAGTGTGAAGCCCGAAACATTTTCTCGCAAAAGACGCATAACGATTTTCTCTCCATAGTATGTTGGAAGTGTTGAGACACGAAAAGAGACTTTTTCTCCGTTCATATCTATTTTAAAACGTCCGTCCTGTGGTAGTCGCTTTTCGTCTAGTTTTAAACTAGATAGCACTTTTATACGAGCGGCGATACTAGCTCCGACATTTTTCGGTAAAATCATAGCGTCGTGTAGTAGGCCGTCTATTCTATAACGAACCAAAAGTTCATTTTCTTGTGGTTCTATGTGAATATCTGAAGCATTTTGCAAAATAGCGTGTTTCAAAAGAGTATCAACTATACGAATCACCGGAACATCATCGGCAAGTTTTTTTAGATCCTCTGTACCAAGCTCTGCCTCTTTTTCTGTTGGAATACTTTTTATAGAACCGACATCTTTTTGAATAAGATCACCGAACTCGGCCTTTAGAGACTTTTGATACTGAAGTATCGTACTTTTCATTGACTCTATATCAGTCAAACGAGGTAATATCTTTAGACCTACTTTCTTTTTTATAAAATCAATAGCGGTCAAATCCTCTGTATCTAGCATGGCAACCTCCAAAGCGGTATCGGTTTTTTTGAAAGCTACTATGTTGTGGTTTCTGGCGATAGGTTCTGGGATAAGAGAAAGC
>JBEBJM010000060.1:0-3758 GCA_040079895.1 Nitrospira sp. | reverse complement strand
AGTCGATTTGTGAAGTAATAAAACAAGCTATACTACCAAAAAGTAGACCAAAGACCGTTTGGTTTAGTCTGACGTTGGAATACTTTACAGCCTGTTTTGAAAGCAAACCGAAAGAAGCTGATGTAAAAATAAGATATCCCGCAAGAACAAGTATAAAAATAGAAATCAGAAAAGGTATGTCGACTTTTATTTTTAATTTTTTCATTTAACTAACTAGAGCAACTATAACACCAATAATCGCAGAAACTACACTTATCACCCAGTATCTCATCACGACTTTTTCACGAGACCAACCCAATGCTTCAAAATGATGATGAAGTGGGGCAACTTTAAAAACTCGTCTTTTACCGAAATATTTATAAGAAGTCATCTGTATGATGACCGATGCTGATGTGGCAACTAGAGGAAGGGCGATGATAGGTAAAACTAAAACTGAATCAGTCAAAAAAGCTATGACAGCCAAAGTAACAGTTAGCCCGAGCATTCCCGTCTCCCCCATATAAAACCGAGCTGGTGGTATGTTGAACCAAAGAAAAGCTAGAGTGGCCGCTGCGATGACGGCGCACAAGGCAGAGATATCTATCTGGTTATGAACAAAAGCCACGACGGAATACGCCGTAAAAATAGTAGACATAACTCCGCCAGAAAGACCATCCATACCGTCTATAACACTAGTAGAGAAAACAGCGAGCATAACGATAATAAAGAAAGGTATGAACCAGATACCGAGCTCTAAAGTCCCACCGAAAGGAATATGTATAGCAGTGGCTTGAAGTTTATCGAAAAACCAAAAACCTATAACAAGTCCAATAATCGTGATGCAGATTTTTTTTATTCTTCTGTAAACCAGAGGATCTTTTGCGTAATCCCCCTTACCAAATATTTGCAACAGATCGTCAGATAAACCTATGAGTGAAGCAATAACTAAGGTGGCTAGAGGTATGAGCGTCTGACTTCGACTAAAAAAGTTTAGCTTTT
This sequence comes from Nitrospira sp., assembly GCA_040079895.1. Classification (GTDB taxonomy): domain Bacteria; phylum Patescibacteriota; class Minisyncoccia; order Phycocordibacterales; family DATDWN01; genus C7867-006. The sequence continues at coordinate 2,780 of JBEBJM010000060.1, read as the reverse complement.
CGGTTAGATCTGACGGAAAGACTACAGAGAGAAGATAAATAACAAAAACGCATAGAAGAACCGCTACCCAAATAATAACTCCTCCTATACGCGGAGTAGAAAGTTCAGCGGAAGCGTTGTGAATCTTGGAAAAATGATCGTTAGTTATATCTGGATTGTTGGCACGTGAATTGCTCTTCCACATCTTATGTCGATAGAAAAAATCTGTGAAAAAAGGAGTGATGGAGATACCTAAAAAGAAAGTAAGAACTGAAGGTATTACAACTTTTAGAACATCGGTCATCATTTTGTTTTATAAATCAAGTATAAAAATATTGTACCACAAAGCTAACACTAAAAGCAGATATATTTTTCTAGAATTATCCTCTTTTTTGGATGTGTGATCCGCGATGATTTTATTTATATAACCAACATCCATATGAGACTTTATGTATTCGTTCTCTGTTATGATTTCATACAAATCTCGTCTCTCTGTATTGAACCAATCACGAACTGGAGTTGGAAATCCCAGTTTTTTTCTGTTGCGAGTTGTCTCGGGAATAACTTTTTTAAAAGCTTCACGAAGTAAATATTTTGTTACCCCACCTCGCCATTTAAAATGGTCTGGTAAAATACTTGCTAGCTCTGCGACTTTTGTATCCAAAAAAGGCACTCGAAGTTCTAAAGAGTTAGCCATTGTCATTTTATCTGCCTTTGCCAAAATATCTCCTACCAACCATGTGTTTATGTCTATAAACTGCATCTGTGTTGAATCGCTCAAGTTTCCGATTTTTCTGTAAAGTGGTTTTAGAGAAAGATTTTTTTCTTCTCCGCCTTTCCATAAATGCTTTATCTCTTCTTGTTTAAAAATAGATGCGTTTCCTATATACCAGTCAGCTAGTTTCATTTTTACACGTCGCAAATAGTTTGTTCCCCAAAACTTCAAATTTAATTTATCAAAAATACTTACTGTAAAATCCAGAAGAATTTGCGGAACCCAAAAAAGTTTCGCTCGAGCTAGGGGTGCTAGATAAATGTTATACCCACCAAAAAGTTCATCCGCCCCCTCACCCGACAGAACAACTTTCACACTTTTTCTAGCCTCACGAGCAACAAAATACAAACCTATCGCAGATGGGTCAGCCACCGGTTCGTCAAAATGATAAACGGCTTTTGATAGTTCTGTAAAATATTCATCCGCACCTATTTTTATTTCTTTATGATCTGTCCCAAGAAAATCTGAAGTCTCCGAAGCTTCCGCGCCTTCAGTCAAAGTATCAAAACCAACTGTAAAAGTTTTTATTTTTTTATCACCCCTTATTTCCTGCATCAAACTAGCTATGATACTACTGTCGACACCGCCAGACAGAAAAGCTCCAACCGGAACGTCCGCAATCATATGGTGAGCAACTGAATCTTTTACGACTTCTTTTATTTTTTCAGTAGTTTTTTTCTCGTCTATATTATTATCTTGATCAAACGCAAAATCCCAATATTTTTTTATTTCGACTTCACCTGTCGAGACATTCATTTTTAGAAAATGAGCTGGAGCAAGTTTGTAAACATCTTTGAAAAAAGTCTCCGTTAGTGGGTTGTACTGATATGAAAGATAATTCAAAACAGCACTGTCATTTACTTCTGCTTTAAAATTGGGAAAAGAAATGAAGCTTTTTATTTCTGATGAAAAAGCAACGATGGAATCCCCTTGTTTCAGATAATAAAGTGGTTTAATACCGAAAAAATCTCTGGCAATAAAAACTTCGTTTGTCTCAGTGTTATAAATACAAAAAGTAAACATTCCTCGAAGTCGAGGTAGCATTTTTTCTCCAAACTCTTCGTACATATGGAGGATAACTTCTGTGTCTGTATGGGTTTTGAAAACCGAACCACGAGCAACCAACTCCTCTCGAAGTTCTTTATAGTTGTATATTTCTCCGTTGAAAAAAATCAGCAGTTTTTCGTCCTCCGAAGTGATAGGTTGTCGGCCGGTAGATAGGTCTATAATGGAGAGTCTGCGCATACCCAGACCTACGTATTTGTCCACAAAAAAGCCGTCATCGTCTGGTCCACGGTGCTTGATTCTTTCTACCATACCGCCTATTATGGCCTCTTTATCGTCGATTTTGGGCTCTAGGACCCCTGCTATTCCACACATACAACAAGTATAGCCTAAAACCCTGAAATATGTCCAAAAATATGGATATTTGGCATGAATTACAAAAACTCGCCGAAACTACACTTTTTCTAGTATTTGCGGAATCCGTGAAGAGATGAGCAAAAAGAAAATTTTCAGCAGAAAATTATTCTGTTACTGGAAAAAGTGTAGTTGAGTGAGAGTTTTGTAACTTACTCTCCCGCTACATACTTCAAACTAGCATTTACGAGAGCCTTAACATCCTCAAACCTTCCCACCTCTGTTGATCCCAAAACTACGACAATAATAGGACGGCCGATAGACGAATCAAAAGCCACAACAAGGTTACCTCCAGCCATATCTGTAAAACCAGTTTTTGAAGCTATCAGTTCTGGTATTTCATTTACACTTATGTTTGTATTTTTTATTTTGTGAGATTTACTTATAGAATCAATAGTTATTTCTTTGTATTTTGTCGCCTCTAAAAGTTTAGGGTGATTTTTTAAAATATATGCCATCAGTTTTGCAACATCTATAGCTGATCCGTTTCCGCCAGAAACTTGTCCGACATCCAAACCACTTTCATTTATAAAATAAGTCTGCTTCATATCAAGCTCCTGTGCACGAGTATTCATCTTTGATATAAAGTTTTTACGGCCCAATGTGT
>JBEBJM010000059.1:0-3801 GCA_040079895.1 Nitrospira sp. | reverse complement strand
CTTTGACTACTTGATCAAAGTTTACTTTGGCGCCATAAATATTTTTGGCGCAATGATAAAGGTTTTGGGTATCAATAAAAATGCCAACTCGTTGATTTTTGTGTTTTATAACTGACATTTTTTAAAAAATTATACTAACAATATTAAAACCTTACTGCATTATATCACGAACGAATAATTAAAGTTTTCAAAGACCACGCAGTCAATTAGAAAACAAAGACGAAAACTAAGTAAGCCCGAATCATTGTTTGAGCGTAAGCGAGTTTGCGAGAGGGCTACGAGTTTAGGATATTGTTTTCTTGATTGACGAGCTTAAGCAAAACCGCACCAGCGGTTTATGCGGCCTTTGAAAACTTTAATTAGGAGTATTCTATTTCTTCAAACCAACTTTTTTAACCAAAGCGTTGTATCTTTTTGGATTTTTCTTCTCTAGATACTTCATTTGAGCTTTTCTGTCAGAAACCATTTGTAGAAGACCTCGTCTTGAGTGGTTATCTTTTGGATTTTTCTTTAGATGAGAAGCTAGCTCGTCGATTCGGCGAGATAGAACAGCGATTTGAACTTCAGGAGAACCAGTATCTGTCTCGTGTACCTGAACTTCTTTTATAACCTTTGATTTTTTTGTTTTCGTAAGCATTGACCACAGGATATCATAAATACCTTTATTTTGCAAGGGTTTTAGGAGAGAGGTTTTTCCTAGAGCTTCCCTATAAAACAGCTTGACTTAAAATACAAACTATGGTATCATGTATTCAGATGCGGACACATGGATGTGTCCACAAACATGGAGGCTGACATGCTTCAGACGCGAGTCGCTCTCATCTACGGCACAAATCGGGTGATCATGGACCGTGGCTTCGCTTCTGGCGGGCCCAAGGTCAAGGATCTTCACATCCCCTGCCCCCAGAGGCGGGTGATCGACCCGGACGTCGCTGCAATCAACCGGGCGATCTACCTGTCCGTGGCCGATGTGGTGGCGGGTGATCGCTACCTCGCCGAGTACCTGCGTCGTCGCGATCTCATCTCCCACTAGGGTGGGTGCCAGTAAGATGTCTGGCCGCAAAAACATCAAGCCGAGCTTAACCGCTCGGCTTTTGAATTTTAAATATTGTGCGACATGATATAATTTTTATATGGCACGATCTCTCAAACAACTTAAAACTCAATTTTTGGAATATATTGAGATAGAAAAAGGCCGTTCCGTGAAAACAGTTGAAAACTACGACCACTACCTCTCTCGTTTTTTGGATTTTTCCAAAAACGATGATCCAGCCCAGATAACAGCTGACTCCGTCCGAGAGTTTCGTCTATGGCTCAACCGTCAGTCGGCCACACAAAGTAAGGCAAAAAACGAAACCCTCTCTCGAAAAACCCAGAACTACTACCTCATCGCACTCCGAGCTTTTTTGAAATATCTAGCAAGGCAAGAAGTAAAGTCTCTCCCCTCTGAACGTATTGAACTAGCCAAAATCGGAGAGCGACCACTCGATCTTATTACAGTAGAGGAACTAAAGCGACTTCTGGATTCACCAAAAGGTACAGATTTAAAAGATTTGAGAGATCGGGCCATACTGGAGACACTTTTTTCTACCGGTTTGCGTGTTTCTGAACTCTGTTCTCTGACTTCTGATATAGATCTGACATCTGATGAGTTTTCTATTCGTGGTAAGGGTAATAAGGTTAGGGTGGTCTTCCTGTCTGATACAGCCAAAAAATGTTTAAAAGATTATTTAAAAATGCGTAAGGATTTTAACAGTGCACTTTTTGTTCAAGTTGGGGCTGAGATTAGAAAAGATAAAAACAAAAGTGATAAAAAAACAAAAAATAAAAATACACTAGAAACGGGAGCTTTAACCAGCCGTTCTATAGAAAGAATAATAAAACGGCACGCAATAAAAGCTGGTATTTCCAAAAAAGTCACCCCACACATGATGCGCCATATGTTTGCGACGGATCTGCTTTCAAACGGGGCTGATATTCGTTCTGTTCAGGCTATGTTAGGACACTCTAGTATTATTACCACACAAATATATACACACGTGACGGATAAACATTTACACGATATTCATAAAAAGTTTCACAAGAAAAGGTAGTTTTAAATATGTTATTATAGAGTAATGAAAATCATCTCTTGGAATGTAAACGGCATACGAGCAGTTCACAAAAAGGGCTTATTTGTTCCTTTTGTTGAAAAATACAAGCCAGATTTACTATGTCTACAGGAAACAAAAGCCGAACAGAGTCAGAGTGAGGTTGATTTGCCGGACTATGAAGAGTATTGGAACTCTGCTACACGCAAAGGCTATAGCGGGACAGCTATTTTTAGCAACAGTAAAACAATAGGCTCCCCTATTTCGGTTTTATCAGATATACCAGAGAAAATAGCTAAAAAATACAAGCTAGAGGATAAATATGGAGATCCAAACACAGAAGGGCGAGTTATTTGTGCAGAATACGAGAGTTTTTACCTAGTCACAGTCTACACACCCAACGCCAAAGACGATCTTACTCGTATTCCCCTTCGTCACAAGGGCTGGGACCCAGCTTTTATTGAATATGTTAGAGGGTTGGATAAGAAAAAACCAGTTATATTCTGTGGGGATTTAAATGTGGCTCATACAGAAGATGATCTAGCTAGACCAAAAGAAAACGTTGGTAAAAAAGGTTTTACATCTGAAGAAAGAGAAGGGGTAGAAAAAATGCTAGAAGCCGGTTTCGTTGATACTTTTAGAATATTTACAAAAGGTTCAGGACACTATAGTTGGTGGAGTCATTTTGCAAATGCTAGAGAGCGAAATATTGGCTGGAGAATAGATTATGTTTTTGTTAGTAAAAAATTAGAAAAAAAAGTTAAAAAAGCTTTAATTCATAAAGATGTTTTTGGTTCTGATCACTGTCCTGTCTCTATAGAAATAGACTTATAATTTCTGGTATATAAACTTGAATAGTTTTTTTTGAAATTCTGTAATTTTTTTATTTTCAATAATTATTCCCAACTCACTGCTATAGTCAATGATAGAAATCTTTTCTGCATATATGAACATGGTTACACCTTGGTCAAATAAATCAAATTCATCAGGTATGTATTTTATTACCCTATTTGGATGAACCCACTTTTGCTCGTTTGCACTTTTGCTGCTTATTATTACAGCTTCTAGCTCTTTTCTATCTCTTATTATTCTAAATTCTTTTGGAATGTATTTATCTATTTTTTTAAGGTCCTCACTGGCTGTATACCTATAGTAAGTACCTTTTCTTTCTAAAGAGTTTGCTACATCCATAAAGATTTGACCAATACCGTCCTTACCTTTAAAAAATTTAACATCAGGTTTTTTATCTTTGAGTTCGTATATAGATTCTAAGTCAGGAAGTTTCTCAAGTAGGTTAAATTTTAGATCATCAATTAAGGTTTTTAATTTATTCGGCGGTTCAGCGGTGTACTTTTTCTGTTTTCCATAAGGCGTTAGTACGACCAAGCCTTGTTTCTGTAGGTCTGGCAATAGTTTGTATATTGCCGGCCTGTTTATTCCAGACTCTTTAGACAGCGAACCAACTGTCATCGATCCATTTTTTAAAAGGGTCATATACACTGAGGATTCTTTTTTGCTGAGGCCGAGTTTGTTTAATAAATCTTCTATTTCCATATAAGTGTAATATTTTTTTACACTATTTATTGTACAAAATATAAATCAATATAACAACTTTTATAAACTAATGTATTTTTTATTACATAATTTGAAATTATCTATGACACACAAACTTTTTTTCTTTATAATGTTGTTGGGTTTAGTAGCAGAACCT
>JBEBJM010000058.1:0-3842 GCA_040079895.1 Nitrospira sp. | reverse complement strand
ACATAGGGTGCCGGCTGTTACAGAACTTATGTATTTAGTTACGATACTGTTCGATATGTCGTGGCCTTTTTTTATAATTAGTTTTTTAGTTGGATTGTTGATTTATGTTGTACGAGATTTAAAATACACGATTTTGTTTTTATCCAGCCTTCTTGCGGGTGGAGTTTTTATATTTGTTTTAAAATATTTTTTTGACGTTAGTCGTCCTCTGGGGGGACTAGTGGATGTGTTTGGAAAAAGTTTTCCTAGTGGTCACACAACTATATCTACTATATTTTTTATTATGCTGATGTATGTTTTTGACGAATACTTTAGTGGTGTATATAAAAAATTATTTAATATTTTCTGTATTGCCAGCATATTTTTGGTAGGGCTTTCTAGGTTGTATTTGGGGGTTCATTGGTTCAGTGATGTTGTGGGAGGGCTAGCCCTAGGCCTGTTTATCTCATATATTTCCATAAGCCTTTTCAGGTATCGTAATCACGTGCATCATCCTACGGCTATGGTAAAATAGCTTGATTAGTAGTTAACCAAAAAAATATGTATCAATCTCTAAATGATGTGCAAAAAAATAAAATATTCAATTCATTTTTTGCGGTTATAATTTTGCTAGCTGTTTTTCTAGGTGTAGAATCTCTGAAATCTCTAAAAGAGTATTCTTATGTTGGTCGTGGTGTTGTATCTTCAAATGTTATAAACGTAACAGGAAAAGGCGAAGTTGTGACCATCCCAGATATAGGAGAGTTTTCTTTTGCTGTTGTTGAAGAGGGTAAAACTGTCGGCGAAGCACAAGATAAATCTGCAAAGAAGATCAACATTATTGTTGATGCTATAAAGAAGATGGGCGTAGAAGAGAAGGATATAAAAACAACAAGTTATAACTCATATCCTAAATACGAGTACAGTAGTCTTTCAGCTTGTTCCATGGGATATTGTCCTCCTTCAAAACAAATACTTACAGGTTATGAAGTTAACCAGACTATTTCTATAAAAATTCGAAAAACTTCAGACGCTGGAAATATCTTGACCAAAGTTGGGGATTTGGGCGCTTCAAATATTTCAGGTCTCAATTTTGTTGTTGATGATACGGATAAAGTTCAAGCAGAGGCTCGTGATAAAGCAGTAGCTGATGCAAAAGCTAAAGCAAAAATCCTTTCAAAATCTCTCGGTGTAAAACTAAAGAGAGTAGTCAACTACTATGAGTCAGGAAATCAACCAAGCCCATACTACGGTATTAGTGCTATGAAAAGCGAGGGAATGGGAGGTGATATGGCAACAGTTCCTTCTGTACCAACGGGTGAGAATAAGATTATATCCAACGTGACTATCACTTTTGAGGTGGAGTAGCTCTGGTTTTTTACTGATTTGACTATTTCGATAGTATAAAGTACTATATTAAATAACCCCCCGAGGGGTTTTTTAATAGGGTAAATCTCTAAATAAAAACCATGAGTCTCATTACATATCTAAAAGAAACACAAGGAGAGTTAAAACATGTCTCTTGGCCTACACGAAATCAGGCTATCGCTTTTACTATTGTTGTTGTTCTTATTTCAGTTTTTGTATCTTTTTTCCTAGGATTTTTCGACTATATTTTCAAATTAGTACTTGAAAAGTTTGTTATATAAAAACATATGTCCAAACAACAAATACAAACAGGTAGAAACTGGTACGTAATCCACACATATGCTGGATACGAAAATGCAGTTATGCGTAACCTAAAACAGCGTATCGAGTCTCTAGGAATGGAGGATAAAATATTTAACGTTATTGTTCCAACAGAGAAAAAAATAAAAATAAAAGCAGGTAAGAGAGTTGAAGAGGAGGAGAAAATCTATCCGGGGTATATTTTAGTTGATATGATCGTGACAGAAGATTCTTGGTTCGTTGTTAGAAACACTCCGAGAGTAACTGGCTTCGTTGGTTCTGGTGTTTATCCTGTTCCGATAGATAAAAAGGAGATAGATGAGTTGTTTGCTAGAATGAACAACCACAACGTAAAACACAAGATAGATTTGGCTCTGAATGATGCTGTAAAAATAGTAGACGGTCCGTTCAAAGATCTTGAAGGTAAAGTAAACGAAGTTGATGAAGAAAGAGGAAAGGTAAAAGTGCTAGTTGCGATGTTTGGTCGTGAGACTCCAGTGGAACTAGACTTTTTGCAGGTAAAAAAACTTTAATTGCATTTTTAGGCATTTTATATTAGAGTATTGGAACTTAAAAACATGGCAAAGAAAATCACAAAAAAGCTTAAATTAGTTATCCCAGCTGGAAAAGCAACACCAGCTCCTCCAACAGGTCCTGCTTTGGGACAGGCTGGAGTTGCTATTGGTGAGTTCGTAAAGCAGTTCAACGACGCTACACAGAAAATGATAGGGGACGTTGTTCCTGTTGAGATTACTGTTTACGAAGACAGAACATTTACTTTTGTTCTAAAGACTCCACCAGCTTCAAACCTTATCCTAAAGGCTCTTGGAAAGGAAAAAGGATCTGGTAAAAATGCAGTTTCAAAAGTCGGAAGTATCACAAAAGCTCAATTAAAAGAAATCGCAGAAAAGAAAATGCCAGACTTGAATGCAAACGATATCGAAGCTGCAATGAAAATCATTGCTGGATCAGCTCGCTCAATGGGAGTAGACATAAAATAATAAAAATAAAACTCTGGGCAACCAGAGTTTTATTTTTATTATTTCTTTTTTATATCTCTATCTGTATATAGTCGAGGTAGCATACTCATTGGGCTCCATTCTTTTACTAGCTTTTTAATATCAGAAGATGTCTGGTACTTTCCTTTATGAGAATAGTCTTTGTCTAGTATGGGCCCAGTTTCAAAGAATATAAGCTGAGCTATTCTTCGTCCAACAACTAGGGGTATATAGTAGTGTTTCGAGTTGTTTGTTATTTCCATGGTCCAGCGGTTAACGTATCCCACGTCGCCCCAGCCTGCGCATTTACACACCTCTATAAAGCTTCTACCCATAGAAGATCTAGCCTTCATCATTGTTGTTATATGGTTTAATCCACCAATAAACTCATTTGTGTGTGCCAGAATAGTCTCTCCGGGGGCAAGTAGGATAACTTTGTCTGTCGGAGTAATATTTCCAAAAGTAAATTTGTAGTCGGCAAATACCTCCTTTGCCAGCATTGCTTTTTTGGGTTTTGTACCCCAAACATGGTCTACATGCTCTTTTTCATAAATGTTAAATATATTCTGGAAATGTTTTGGTGGTTGTTCCACAAAAAAATATTCGCCAAGAGTTAAATCGTAACTAGAGGTTGCCAAGTTCTCTTTTTTGAACGGAGTAATGATTATGTTGCCCGCTTTTATTTCTTCCAGTATTTTTTTGTCTGATAGTGCCATAGTATTTGTTATTTTATTAAGCCTTTTTCTCGATAGTTTGCGTTCCTCTTTTCGAGGTCCAAAAATCGGGGGAGAAGTCACAGTAAAGATTCATTTTTGGAAATAGTTTCTGTATAGATCTTCCCATTTCTTGTGCTATTACGCGTAGTGTAGGGTGAACCGTTTGTCCCGATCGAAGTTCGGCTAGGTATGTAGCTGCCGGTAGATCAAACGTACATCCGCACATTACGTTGAAACCCATCGCCGTGTAATATTGCTTTGTTTTTTCGTCGCACTTAAGAGTTTTTATTTTCTTTGTCTGCTTCTTAATTACATTTAGAACTTCAGTTCTGTATTTCTTTGGTATTTGTTCTAGGTACCATTTATGAAAACCGTACTTTGTTGTTAGAGGTGGCATAAGGATGTTTCCACTCCGATGTCTTTGTAGGTCTCTAAAAGATCCAAAGTCCAGCAAAAACTGGAATGTGAAAGTTCCGTATCT
>JBEBJM010000057.1:0-3938 GCA_040079895.1 Nitrospira sp. | reverse complement strand
GATTCTACGGAGGAGAGAAATCTCTTGGTTGGAAAATTGACTACAAAAAACTCCTTGGTTATCTGAAAGAAAAATATGATGTAAACCGTACATTTTACTTTGGAGGAGTTGAGATACACAATTTCAAATATGATTATCAGAAAGATGAGACGGTCCCTCTCGCACAGCTTGAAAGCTATTTACAGGACCTTATCAAAACCAAAGGCAAGGAATTAAACGAAGCAGAATTACTTCTTATTGGTAGACATTTACAACGAGTACGTTTCTACTTAAAACTCTTGGAGTTCGGTTACCGATTATTTCTGAAACCAGTAAAAATGTACAACCAAGATGACGGGACAACCAAACGCAAAGCAAACTGTGATGTTGATATGGCATTTCACCTTATGAAAGAAAGGGATGAGTTTGACCGAGCTGTTGTACTTTCAGGAGATGGAGACTTTTTACCTGTATTAAAATATCTCAAAGAGTGCGACAAAGAAGTCATAATACTTGGTAGAGGTAACAGGACAGCAAAAGAAATAAAACAATTTGCAGGTAGTAATTTCAGAGACTTTGAATACTTACGAGAGCAGATAAAAAGAGAGGAAAAACAATAGATAAAACGAAAGGCACCCATATAGGATGCCTTTCACGTTTAGTTCCTAAAGTATACTACCCTCCTTATGAATGTCAAATGAAGCCATAATATCCTGTGGACTACATTTACCCCACTCTCTCCATCACTTTATCTTTTAACTTCTTGGTATCTCCGTGACTTAAAAGTCCAAGGTACGATTGGACCACTTCTGTCTTACCTTCACTTATTTGTATATTCCGAAACATTCTCTTTTTCGTAACAGTCCTTAAGACCTTATGGTTTGTAAAATGGACCCAACCAAGAAAATCTACTCCCAGAGCAACGGTACTAATAGAAATCTTATTTGGATGAAGATGTAGTCGTAATCTTGTTAGCAGAAACTCTTGAATACGAGGTAAGATACTTTCAAGCCATTGTTTATCTTCGGAAATAACAGCAAAGTCGTCTGCATACCGAATATAGTATTTTGCTTTAATCTTATGTTTTATAAACTGGTCAAACTTGTTCATATACACATTCACAAGAAGCTGGGAGGTTAGATTACCTAACGGCAAGCCAACACCTTCCCTTGTAGAGTGAAAACTTTTAATGATTTGTGAAATGAGCCAGACAATATCTTTGTTTGGAATGTAGTCTTGGATGATACCAATAAGAATACCTTGGTCTATTGATGCAAAGAACTTTCGGACATCGCACTTTAGAACCCAAACAGCCCTCGTTCCATTTTGAGAGATTTTATTTGTATATTTATGGAATGTTTCTATTGCTTTTTGTGTACCCTTATTGAACCTGCAAGAATACGAGTCAGATATAAACGTCTTATCAAAGAATGGGTAGAGTTGTCTGTATATGGCGTGGTGGAGTAACCTATCTCGGACACTAGCTTTGTGTATATTTCTTGGTTTAGGGTCAGAGATGTTGAATGCTTCATAGTTAGAATGTCTATATTTTTTTGTTACAAGGTCCTCGTGAAGAGAGATGATGTTTCTCATCAGGTTTTGCTGAAAGATTTGAACATCCTTACGAGATTTTTTACCAATAACAAACTCGCCCCAAGCATTTAGGAGATTTTCAAGAGAAATGATATGCTCGTACTCGTGAGTGAATTGCACCCGACCCATACTCATAATAATACATCACTACGATTACTACCCTTACTTCAGAAACTCAAAAGTGCATATTTGCTATGGTATAGCTACTATCAAGTATTACCCAAACTGCATAAGCACTCTCTTGGTCAAAGGGTTGATACATTGTTCGTAGAAAGTATTGAAGCCGTTTCAATAGCGAGCTTTCTTTCTCCTGCCGAAAAACAACCTTATGTCCGACAAGCCATACGAAAAATTGATACACTCCGAATACTATTGATGATACTTTGGGAAACAAAATCTATTGATAATAAAAAATATATTGCTCTTTCAGTCCCGATAGATGAAATAGGTAGAATGCTTGGTGGATGGCACGGGCAACTCTTAAAACAAAACTCTCCCAACACAAAGTCGGGAGAGAAATGAAGTGAGTTGCGAGAACGGCAGACGGGTTGTTGTCATTCCAGTCGTTGTCCAGCCAATTCACGTTCCAGTTCCACTGACCGTCATTCCAGTACAGGTACAGAACGTAACGGTTACCGTCCGAGTTCCGAAGGATTATATAGCATACCATCCATATCACTACCTCTTGAATACTCTCAAGGTTGTCTGTGGTGGTTCCACTGTCTTTGGCATCGTAATGCCGTAGTACGCTATACCAAGTAACTTCTTTTTTTGAAGTCTCTACATATACCACGCTATTTGAAACCGTGGTCGCAAATACTCTGGGTGTATGGATACTGGGTTCGGTGGTACGCATCCGTAAACACGCACTGATATTCACCTACTACCACTTTTTATTTTAACATACGAAAAGACCCTGCACCTCTGTGTAAGCAGATGCAGGGTCCAAGGACAAAGGTCAAAGGTTCCAAGAAGGTCCCAGTGACCAAATCCCGAGTACTAACTTGCGAGAACGGCAGACGGGTCGCCGCCATCCCAGCCGCCGCCCAGCCAATACACGCGCCAGCCCCACTGACCGCCACCCCAGCACAGGCACAGAACGCAACGGCGACCGCCCGAGTGCCGAAGGACCGTGCCGTCAAAGAAGATGTAGCGGGTGTTCCCGTTGACCTTCTCTTTCCAGCTTTCGGGGATGAGGTGCTGGTTCTCCCAGAGCGTGAGGAAGATGTCGGCGTCCAAGCGGATGTAATCCGATGCCTTGAGACGCTTGAGCTTCTCCTCGCCCTTCACGTACGTTTCGCCGTCCTTCAGCATCGTGACGTGCTGGACCTTGGTGAGGTCCAACTCGGTGAGTGCGATGGAGCGAGCGTCCGTCTCATCGTTGAGAATGGACCAGCCGTCCCCGATGAACTTCTTCGGGTTGAAGCGGTTGCGGTTGATGGCAACGACCTTCGGTTCGCCAACGATGACCTTTCCGCCATTCCGCAGGAACGCAGTGAACTGCTGTCCTGCTTGACGGGGGTCGTTGATGATTTTCTGGATGGTGTCGCTGTCCAGATTGTCCCAGTCTGCGTTGTTAGCGAAGACCGAGAACAGGTTCAGGGACTGACCGATAGCGATGGCTTTTCCCATTGTCTGTATCTCCTTGTATGCCAGAGGGTGACTGTATGTCGCCGTAGCTGGGAAAGCCCTATAAATAAGGCACTTTCAGCTATGGCGACTGCAAGTTAGATGTGAAAGAACTGTACCTATACAGTATATCACCTTTTAGTATATCTGTCAAGCATTATTTATTCCCCTTTATCCGATGGGTTTTTTAATACCTTTCGTGGTTTTGCCCCGCTACCTGCTTCAATAACACCTTGCTCCTCTAACATATCTATAAGCCGTGCGGAGCGAGCATATCCAGTACCTAGTTTCCTTTGTAGATAAGAAGTAGAAACTTTTCCAGCTTCTATCGTTATTTTTTTTGCTTCTTCATATAAATCATCATCACTAGTTTCTATACGAGTTTTAGCATCAGTAGATTTTTTCAAAATCTCTCTGGGTGTTGCTCCACGGTTCGGACCGATAACCCCACCCTCCTCTAATGCATCTATAAGACTACTAGCTCTAGAGTATCCGATACCAAGTTTTCTCTGAAGAAAAGATGTTGAAGCTTTACCCTCCTCAACTACAACCTGTTCAGCTTCGTCATATAAATCATCATAAGCACCATCATCATATTCCTCACTATCCTCCTTAATAGTTTCTGCCACTTTCCGTATTTCAGTCATTATGTCCGTAAACTGTGAGTTTTCTTTTTCAGACAGTTTTTGGACCATTCCTTTTATTTCCTCTATTTTTTGTTCAAGTCGCTTTATATC
>JBEBJM010000056.1:0-3944 GCA_040079895.1 Nitrospira sp. | reverse complement strand
ATATTATACAGATTAGAACCTTGAAAATCTCCCGAGTTATATTTCTCAAAAAGCAATCTGTCTAGCTCTGGTGAGCTAGCGAACTTCTCGAAACTCAAGAAAATAATAGTCAGATTACTTCCTTTATTTTCTAAGTTTCTGCGAAAGGCTTTTTTCGAAAAATAACTCGGGAGATAATTAATAATAAACAACATGAAACCATTTGAAGAGAAAAAATTTAATATTGGAGAGCTAAAAGGTATTTCAGCTAAAACTATAGAAGAACATTTGAAACTCTACGCGGGATATGTAAAAAACGCGAACCTTATCAGTGAAAAACTTGGAGAAATGTACAAAGACGGAATGGATAAGCATTCATACGAAGCTTCTGAAATCGTTAGAAGATTCAGTTTTGAATACAACGGCATAAGAAACCATGAGATCTATTTTGATTCCCTATCAGATGGAGCAGTGCAGTTGTCTGACGACAGTCCCCTAAAAAAGAAAATCGAAGAAACTCAAGGCTCTTTTGATATCTGGCTTTCTATTTTTAAACAACTCGCGATGACTCGAGGTATAGGCTGGGCAGTACTTTGGTATGATAGAAAAGAAGATCGCCTACTAAACACATGGGTTGATGAACAACATTTGGGTCAACTCCAAGGATGCGATCCTCTACTCGCACTCGATATGTGGGAGCACTCTTTTGTTGCCGACTACCAACCAAGTGGAAAGAAACAATATATAGAGGACTTTTTCGCAAATCTAAACTGGAGCAAAGTGGAGGAGAATTTTAAGAATGCTAGATAAAAAATATGAAGAAAATACATCTATCAAGTTTCTTATTTATTATCGGACTAACATTTTTACTGACTGGAAATAAAATATCTAACTACATAATCACGAAAACTGGGTGGTGTTTACCACAAAATCCATCAACTGACATAGTTTTTCAATGTTACAATGATTTTTATATATATAAAATCAGAATTGGTTTACTACTCTTACTAATTTCTGTAATACTATTTTATTTTAATTTTAAAGATAGAAAATAAAATATTACTTGACTTTTGTCAAAGAATGCAATATAATACCCACAGACTTCAGCTTGGACGGACCTTGCTGATGATTCCATGGAGAAACGGTGAATAACAGGAGACTCTACGAGTTGGCCCTTATTGGGGCCAAGGCCGAGTACAGCGAACTCGAGAAGAACATCGGGGAATTGAAGGGGTACATCCGCAACCTTGCGGATCTGGATCCCGCCCCCGAGAACACGCCGGCGCCGGCCAAGAAGAAGGCGAAGAAGCGCAAGCCGATGTCGGCTGCGCAAAAGCGCCAGATCGGCATCCGCATGAAGAAGTACTGGGCGGATCGTCGCAAGGCTACCGCGGGCAAGAAGTAACCCTCCACCAAAGGAGAGACGCCCCAGCTTGGGAAACCGAGCTGGGCGTTTTTATTTATTTATTTTTTTAATACGATAAAGAAAAAAGAAAACAGCTAAATAAACAGGGACTAAAAAGACTGGTGAAAAAGCCGGTAGTGTAACTGCGCCGAAAGGAACACTTGCCCCTAGGTGAACAACTGTTAGTTGATACAAGAGAAGTGCGTAAGTGAAAATTGCCGGAACAAAAGAAAGATAAACAGAAAACAAACCGACTGCACCTGTCACAAAACCTAGAAACATTGTTAGGGGTATGGTACCCAAAATCAAAACATTCACAGGTAGAGAAACCAGAGACAGAATACCGGTGTTGTAAATAAGAAAAGGTAGAACGGTAAACTGTGTTGCTACTGTGCTGGACACTATTTCTCTTAACGGTAAAAAACGCCAGAACCTCTCTGGAACTTTTGTAAAATACGGCGATAGCATAGGCGAAACAAAAACGATCCCAATAGTTGCCAAAACAGAGAGCTGAAACGATGGATCAAAAACCAAAAGAGTTGGGTTAGAAGCAAGCATTAAAACAACAGCAAAACCAAGAGCTCTGCCAACTTTGTAGTCCCGATTCATTCTTTTAGCAAACAAAGCAACCAACACCATGATGGATGCTCTCCACGCTGACGCTCCCCCGCCTGAAAGTATCGTAAATAAAATTATTCCAAAGGCCCCAGCTGTAAAAGAGATGTTTGTTGGTAAGAACTTCAAACTCTGCATTATACTTTCTGCGACGATAGCAATGTTGTAGCCAGAGAGAACAACGATGTGTGATGTTCCAGTCTTCTGAAACTCCGAGAGTAACTCTTTGCCCAAACTTTGTTTTTGCCCAAGCAAAAGCCCTCCCAGCAAACTGGATTCCGGTTCTGGTAGCGCGTTCTTTATGGAGTTGGTAAAAGTGTGTTTTATTTTAAAAAGTAAGTTTTTGACCTTGGCCCCGTGACCGCTCTCTATTAGTTTTATTTTCACAAAACTTCCCGTATACCAAATGCCTCTGGCGCGCAAAAACCCTGAATAATTAAAAACTCTACCGTCTTCTGATTCTATTGGTTTTGGTTCCGCTAAAGTTAGGTCGAGTGAGACTTTGTCACCATAGTGATACTCTGGATATATGGGTACGGTTATCAAAACTTTCTCCCCGATAGTAGAGCTGAGCTCACTACGGGGCAGGCTCGTACTATTTAAAATATTATCAACTCTTATAGTTAGTTTCGTATTATGCTCTCGAACATCTGGCTCAGAAACAACAATACCCTCTGCCGATATCTTTTGATCGACGTATTTTTCTAGATGTGACGACTGGTACAAATCAGAAACCATAATCCTTCCAAAACCTAGTAGAAGTCCGAGAAAAGTAACAGTCACTAGGATAGTTTTGTCTCTGTACTTTTCTTCGATAAGGAACTTGGAAAAATATACAGCCAGAGTTAAAAAACAAAAGGCAATAAAAAATCCGAAACTAATCGGAACGAGCGAGGAGAATGCAATACCAGAAATAAATCCAATAATTAAATAAATTAACATATTTTTAAAAGTTCTCTTTTATAACTTTTTTAAACCGCATAAATCGCTGGTGCGATTTTGCTTATCTCGGCGCTCTAAGAAAACAATAGACTCGATACGTAGCCTTCTCGCAAACTCGCCTAGATTGACTCAGGCTCAAACAATGCTTCAGGCTTACTTTATCTTCGTCTTTGTTTTCTAAATCGCCTGCGAAAGTTTAAAAACTTATAAAAAAGAACTTACCCTTTAAACTCTCGTATTATTTCCTCTTCATCTGCCGGAGAAATAGACTTTTTAAACTTGGCGTTTACACCATGTACGCGAGCCTTACACTCTTCCCAAGTTTTATGAACCTGTATCACACCGTCCACCATGCTGACATAAGAATAAGCTTTGCTTTTACTTTTTGATTTCTTGTCTGATTTTAAATCCGTCACGGATAAATCCACTCCATAACGAACACTTGAACCATTAAAAAGTGTCACAGGGTTTCCATCTGCAAACATCGTTGCTATAACGTCGCACCTCTCGTTGCCGTGGTTTCCACTGTGACCTTTGAGAAGTTTCCACTCTATAACTCTGTGTGACATGGCCTCTACTAGTCTCTCCCACAAATCTTTATTTAAAACATCGTCTTTTGTAGAAGTTTTCCAGTTGTTTCTCTCCCAACCTTTAACCCAGCGAGTAGCACCGTTCAAAACATAAGCTGAGTCAGTAAAAATAGTTACTTCTTTTTCGTTATATGAAAACTCCAAAGCTGAAATAACAGCCATGAGTTCCATGCGGTTGTTTGTTGTGTGATCTTCTCTACCACCCAGCTCAACAGCAGTGTCATCCGTTACAACGATAGCTCCCCAACCCCCCGGACCCGGGTTACCCCTCGAACTACCGTCTGTAAAAATAGTTATCATAAAATAAGTATAGCAAAAAATAATTTATATATAAGAAAGGCGCCCGAGGTGGGCGCCAGAGGTCGATGAACAGTAACCGAGGACGAGACCGATCAAGAAAATGACCGTCCCGA
>JBEBJM010000055.1:0-4044 GCA_040079895.1 Nitrospira sp. | reverse complement strand
CATCCATATGGCAATTGGCACAAACGAGTATACACTTCTCAATCTCTTTCTTAATTTTTTCCCAAGAACGAGTGAGTCCTTTTGAAGACAAATCAAATTCTTTTTTCTTTGGATCAACATGATGAAAACTGAGTGCTCTTTGACATTTATCATAACCACAAATAATACACTTGTTACCCTTTGATTCTCTCGCCATTTCACGAAGTTTTTTTCTACGATTTTTCACAGCTTGTCTCATGTATACTGCCCGATCAGCATAGGTTCTTTTTTCTATTCTGGTAGTCATATATATAGTATACCACAAATTATTATTGCAAAGGTTATTTTTTCTGATATTATCTATGTGTGTATTAATTTACACAATATTCCGCGGTAGCTCAGTGGTAGAGCAGCCGCCTGTACCGGTAGGTCGTGCAGCTTCCTAAAGTAATTTAGGATGAAAAATGAGGTGAATTCGGGGAAACCCTATCTGTTAAACAGAGGGTAATCCCGAGCCAAGCCATGCATTGAAAAGTGCTAGGAAGGTGTAGAGACTATCTCGAAAGAGAGTAGCTATCATATAAATGATCGCGAAGCGCCCCACATCCCACTCTTTAAAAAGAAGGATGATGATATAGTCCATGCCACGCGTAATCGTGGAACCAATGTAAGCGGCTGGTCGTAGGTTCGATCCCTACCCGCGGAGCCAGAAAAACGCCCTTGTGGCGTTTTTTCGCGGGAGTAAATGTGTGGGACACATTTACGTTAGGGATCGAAAACCTTTGATAATTTTTTGTGAGTCCGCGAAACAAAAAATAGAAAAGGTGTACCGTTCATGTAATGAAAGATCCCTACCAATTGATTTTGTCGACGAGAAGTATTTAAAAAGATCGCCCTACCCGTGGAGCCAGTGTTTGACAAATACTAATAAATATGATATCTTCTTAGTCAGAGGAGGTCAGCATGCCAGCACAACTACTTTGCCATCTTTTCGGAGACTACATCCTGCAGTCTTCGTGGATGGCAAACAACAAGACCAAACGATGGCTACCAGCTATCGTGCATGCGTGCGTATATTTTCTGCCATTCCTACTCATCATCCGACCATCGCTTCCAGCGACATTGGTTATGGTGGGAACGCACGTGATCATTGACCGTTTCCGTCTCGCACGCCATGTAACGTACGCAAGCCACTTTCTGGCGCCACCAAAGGAGTGGAAGCCTTGGAGTGACTGCAGTGGCACTGGCTACCACAAAGACGCACCACCGTTCTTGGCCACGTGGCTCATGATTATCGTGGACAACACGATACATCTGAGCATCAACGCCTTGACGCTGATGTATATGTAATACCCGCCTCGCCAATGAAAACGCCTCGTCGTTCTCTAGGCGAGGCGTTCTTTCTTTTATACAAAAAATAAACTCTTAATCTCCCCCAAAGCCAAATTCGGAAAAGTGTACCCCCCCCTTTTTACACAATCTGTATTTATAAAATCGTCCGTCAAAGTGAGTATTTAGTTTACAGATAAATATTTTCATGTTACTTTGTCGTGTAGGAGAACAAAATGGCAAAGAAAACAACTTCGAGAAGAGGGGTGTCTTCCTATCTCTTCAGCGATGAATCAATCAGGGTTTCCGAAAGCCCAACCGGCGAAGTCGTTGTCGAAGATACCGCCTCGGGTGCCAAGATCAAAATCTGTGCGACCCCTGGTGGTCTCGCATTCACAGCTCTTGACCATTGTGTTGAACCCCGAAAAGTCACCAACGGAATTGGTTACTTGGTCACCCCAAAATAACCACACCGCCTCGCCAACGAAAACGCCTCGTCGTTCTCTAGGCGAGGCGGTTTTCTTTTATACAAAAAATAAACTCTTAATCTCCCCCAAAGCCAAATTCGGAAAAGTGTACCCCCCCCTTACACAATGTATAAATAAACAGTGGCGCATCGGGAAATTCCCAATGCGCCATGTTGTTTGTACGCGTGCCTCACCAAGTCTTTGCACGTAGAGAGATCGCGACCTGGAAAAACCACGGATTACCGATTTCACCCAGAGTACCAGTAATCGCTCCCGGTCTGAATTTTTTAACGCTCCGGCCTCCAATAATGTGAACTCCGATATCACCATCATCGGGACTGGGTAAATAAGACCACCCCAGATAGATTTGGTTAACATCAACCCGGCCGAGGTTATATGTCTTGTAAACCTCGAGCTTACCATATCTATCCCAGCCAGACTCGATATTGATGTCGTAATGACGATACTTGGACCCAATCAGAAATGCATTTGACTTTGTTATCTCCACCTCCAGTTCTTTAACCATCGCCAAAGAAGTCCTAGCGACATACCTAGCAACTGTTGATCTGGGTGCCATGTATACCAAGGCAGCTCCAACACCGCGCTGGGAACCTTGGTATGTAATTTCAGGAAAATCCTTAGAAAGCTCAGCTGTTACCGGAACCGCTGGTTCGGATTCAATTCTGAATGTGGCAACAAGCCCAACCTTAGGCTTGAACCTCCAAATCTTGGCCACTGGTAAAAATTCGTAATCCGTCATACAAAAACCATTGCAAGGCGGATCACTGCTGATAATCTTAATCTTCTGATCAGGGAACAAAACAGGAGTACCTCCCCTGTAATCATTCTTGTGAATTGGTACGGTTCTGACCTCATCGGACAATCCAGAAATCTCCTTGAGAGATTTACCTTGATAACCTGGGAATGCCCACTTAAACTCAAACCCGATACCAAAAAGATCAGATTTTTTACCCTCTTCTGAAGTTTGCGCCGTCGAAACAGACGCAAAAAGTAAGCAACAAACAGCCAGAGCGGTCACCGAACTGAGTCTATATTTTCCCATAACACCTCCAAATACATGACATGAAAATATCCTTCTAAGATAAACGATATTCTCAATTATCACTAAAGTCAAACCGTGGTAAAAATTATACAGAGACGCTTCTTTAATACAATTTATTCAAATATAGTGTTTTTTATTTTCCTTTCATTTGATATAGTTTAAATATGAAAAGTATAAACTTACACGCCAGATGGATCATAAAGGCTCCCCTAACGAATGTGTTTAATATAATGACTGACTTTGAAAGATTCCCAGAGTATTTTCCTAAAGTCGCCGAATCTATACAAATAGTAAAACATGAGGGAAATTATTTAGAAATGGACGCCATAGCTAAATCTTTTGGAAGATGTTTTCCGGTAAAAATGAAAACTGAGATCATACCAGGAAAAGGATATGTGTCTGACAACGATAGTCCAAAATTTGGAACTTCTGGTCATGAAGAGTTTTTACTCTCAGAACACAAAGAAGGAACAAGAATAGACTACACTTACCAAGTAACTATTCACAAACGTTGGCTACGCATAATCGCCCAACCACTTATCGGTTGGTATTCCATGAAATACTGGCAAAAAGCCGTTATTGATGAACTAAGAAAAAAACTAGAGAGATAGACAAATCAAAATGTTGAATTTTTGTACATTTGTGATACTTTAACCATAGAGCGTTCCAGATCTCACCTATTCCCCATTGGAGAACATATGTCACAAGGAAATCGTGCGATCACTCCGAGTGAAGCAAGAAAGAAAACGGCTGATGATTTTCCAACAGAAGTCATCGACGCTTTCAACGAACTAATCAGGAAAAACTTCAGCAATGGTGCTGCGGTTTTCTCACAAGAAGACGTCGTCAACCTTCTGGTGGAGAAAGGGATCGAGAGGAATCGGATATTTGGCGGTAGACTGCTCGATGTCGAAGAAGTCTATCGCAGTGAGAATTGGATAGTCGAATACAGCAAGCCCTTTCTCGGCGACGACTTCGAACCGTATTTCACTTTCAGATCCACAGCAGGCTAAGGAGTAGCCCGTGCAACTTGTAAGCTGTGACAGCAGGCTCGTTCAAGTGTCAGCTGGTAACGGGTCCTGTATCGTCGAAGATACGCCTGATGCGATCGCCCGCACGACCTCTATGATGGCAGGGCTGTCTGAGGACGGTGAAGTGGTGGTGAAAAAACTACCCGCATGGTATCTGGATGAAACCAGTGATGAC
>JBEBJM010000054.1:0-4195 GCA_040079895.1 Nitrospira sp. | reverse complement strand
ATTTTTTTACACTATTTATTGTACAAAATATAAATCAATATAACAACTTTATAAACTAATGTATTTTTTATTACATAATTTGAAATTATCTATGACACACAAACTTTTTTTCTTTATAATGTTGTTGGGTTTAGTAGCAGAACCTTAAAACTACTCGTTGCCAGAAGCATGGTTGCGTTAGTGGGGATTCTTGGTCACATAGGCACATGCTGTGCTATGTAACCAAGAGCGATACCATATCAAGTTCTTTCACAAGGAGTGCCAATGTTTGATTCGTTCATGCAACTTAATTGTGACAATATCGGAGAGGCTGTAAGGGCTCTTCTTGAGGTGTATAAGAACATCTCAAAAATGGATTCAGATCAGGTTGTATCAGCATACAATACGTTGATGACCTGCTCGTCAGTGAGTGGTTCAGATAACAGCCCTGTTGTTCTCCAGTTCAAAAAAGCCCTCATTTCGCAAATGAAATATATTTGTGAAAGTGGTTGTCTTAGTGATCGAGTCTCGAATACACAAAGGTTTATTAGTCTCGTTTCCGATAGAGACTGGTACTAAGAGTTCATCATTCTGTATATTGAATGATAATGCTCCAACTAGAAATAGTTCGGGGCATTTTGCTTGCTTTCATAAAAGCGAAATAATAATTTTCCCAAGACCTGCACAGGAAATTAGAAAACAACGACGAACGAGAAGTAGCCCAAAGCATTGTTTGAGCACAGGTAATCCTGGCGAGTTTTGCGAGGGGGCTCTGGAGTGAGGTGAGGAGTGATGTTATCACTCTGCAAGACTTTGAACACTTCAAGTGTGAAAGGTGTACTGCTTCTGTAAGAAGGATTGTTTTCTTGATTTCCGAGCAAAGCAAAAGTTTAGCAAAACTTTATGCGTGTCTTGGGAAAATTATTATTGAGTGGTACTTATCCACAGTTTTATTATGTGATGTCCTTTACATGTCTGTTATGTCTGATAAACTTATTTTAGAACCGCAGATTGATGTCCGATACGATAAACCCCGTGTCGAATATATTTTTGCATTTGTTCTTTGTAAAGAAAGGAGATACACAATTTTTTGAGGGGTGCGCACCCCTCCTCTTTAGAAGACTCTCTGGTTCTAGAACGAGTGTGGTGATCAAAATATCCCCAACTTTATCTACTATTTCATTTAATTTTCGTGATATTGTATCCTACTCCAGCTAGTTGCTGTGGAGCTCTTCTCCCTCAAACCGCTCAATGATGAGTGTTTATGCAAAGATAACGCATGAACCTTCCTTATTGGGCGGTTTTTTTATTATAAAACTTTCAAATTTGGCGAACTCCTAGTTTCAAGTCTGAAAATTCTCGTCAACGTACTACTGTACGCCTCCTCGTATTTCCATACTTTCAACGTCGGATTTCATCCAAATTATGAAAGTTTTACTGAAAACTAGATTATTTTGTTACTTCACGTGATGACTTGAGCGGATTTTCTTTATTTCCTCCTCATCAGCTTCTTCTTTGCTCTGTTTCCCCTTCTCTCCTAGTGCTTTTAGTTCATTTTCAGGTAGCAAAACCAGTTCTTTGGCTTTATTTTCTAGATATTCCTCTGTATTTTTTGTTGGATCTTCCAAAACTTCCTCTAAAAGTGCGTGCAAAGTAAAACCAACCTTTGGTCCAGGAGCGATTTTTGTAACTTCCATTATTTTTTTACCATCAATCTTTAACATTCCAACAGAAATTGGGTCGCGAAGTGCTTCTTCTATCATCGCATGATATTTTCGGAGACGGTAAGGGTCTTCTTTGGGTCTACCAGTCCCTATACGGTCGCATATGCGTAGATTCATAAGATCCCAGATGTTTCCCCGTCCAACATTTACAACCATTCTACGGACCGCTGAGAGCGTAATTTGCTCTGTGTCAGAAAAGAACATATGCCAACGTATCATTTTTACAACTTTATCTATAACTTTTGTTGGGAAACGCATTCTCTCTAGTATTTTTTTGGAAACTCTTGCACCCAAAACTTCGTGTCCATAAAAAGTCCACGTATTTTGCTCCTTACCCCACCTACGTGACTCTGGTTTAGAAATATCGTGAAATAGAGCGCTCAAACGGATATCTAGGGGATATTTTTTATCAGCAGAGCCTTGTAGTGAACGTAGTAAATGCTCCCAAACGTCATATGAATGTGCCCTATTTTGCTCAACTCCATAGGTTTTTTCTAGTTCTGGCACTATGTATTTCATTAAACCCAGTTTTTTTAATATCAAAAGTCCGTCTATGGGTCTATCGGACATTATTATTTTAGTAAACTCATCACGAATACGCTCCATCGATATGTTTGTTAAAAGATGTCCGTACTCCAACATAGCTTTTTCTGTATCAGCTTCTATTTCAAAACCCAATTCAGAGCTAAACCTCACAGCTCTTAGTATTCTTAGTGCATCTTCTGAAAAACGAGCCACAGGGTTACCTACTGTGCGTATTATCCCCCCTTTTATATCTTTTTGTCCGTTATATTGGTCAAATATCTCATTTTTTGAAACAGAATACGCTAAGGCATTCATAGTAAAGTCTCTTCTCTGTAGATCGTCCTCTATCTTTTGGCTAAATGTCACTATGTCTGGGTGTCGGTTGTCTGTGTAGTCTGACTCTATGCGATAAGGCGTCACCTCAACCACTTTCAGGGTTGAATCCCATGTTTCCTCATTTACCACACCTACTGTTCCAAAGTCATTTTCGTAAAAAGTCTTTGGGAATATGGCTATTATCTCATCGGGTGTTGCGTTCGTGGTTACATCCCAGTCATTTGGTGTTTTTCCTAAAATCAGATCTCTAACACATCCACCTACCACAAAAGCCTCAAAACCAGCCTTTTCTAGCTCTTTTGTTACATATGAAACCTCTTTTGGGATAGAAAAATTCATCTACGTTTAAATTATACCACTCAACACAAAATATGGACATAAGTTGCTTTAATCTGTAATATGTAGTTTGAGTTTTATTTGCACCCGTAGCTCAACGGATAGAGTACCGGTCTTCGGAACCGTGGATGTGGGTTCGATTCCTGCCGGGTGCACCAATAATATAGCAAAAAACACGAAGGGTTTTTATTTTGGCTTTTGTTTGTCTACCCCACTGCCTTCAAAGGCTTTTTTGTGGTGCGGGTACCGGGAATCGAACCCGAATCTCGTCCTTGGCAAGGACGTGTTCTACCATTAAACCATACCCGCATATCTCACAGAGAACATCATATACCAAATTAAAAAAAAATAAAAGAGTGAAAGTTATTAACTTTGATATAGGTCAAACTGTGGATAAGTCTGGGGACATGTGTATTAAAGACAGGTCTTTGAATACGGCTAATTTTTGAGACAAAAAACTGTCTAATTATGAAATATGGCTATAAATATAGGTTTTATTAATGAGACAAGGCTTTTATATGTCTGTTTTTTAGAAATAGTAATATATGTTTCACGTGAAATGGTGATTTTGTTTATAAATAACACAAAAACAAGTTACACATGTAACACGCGATATTTTGGGGTATAATTGTTTCATGTATAACAAAAACTTCTCCAAAGAGCCTACGGATAAACAGAAAATAGGGTCAATAGGGGAGGATTCTGCCTGTAAATGGTTAGAGAGTAACGGCTATAAGGTAGTAGATAGAAATTATCTAAAAAAGTGGGGAGAGATAGATATTGTGGCAAAAAAGGGTAGTAAGCTACATTTTATAGAGGTAAAGAGTGTTTCTCGGGATATCAGTAGTGTTACACATGTAACCACAGTAGTAGATCAGAGCTCACTACGTGGCAGGCAAAACGACTCATATAACCCAGAGGATAATATGCACCCTTGGAAGCTAAAAAGGCTATCTAGAACTATACAATCTTATCTTATGGATAAAGATGTTTCAGATGAAACAGACTGGCAGTTTGATCTGGTTACTGTCTATATAGATATGAATAAAAGACTTAGTCGTGTCTTTTTATTGGAAGACCTCATCCTTTAGTCCATTATTTGTTATTTACCATATTTATGTTAGACTCTTACTTGTATTTGTCGGTATTCGGAGTGTAGTGAAACGGTTATCATACCTTTTTGGAGAAATGGTTTTTTGAAAATTTCGTCGGAGTGTGGTGTAACGGCTAACATTCCTGTTTTGGGAACAGGCGACTCCGGGTTCGAATCCCGGCACTCCGACGAAGTTTTTAAA
>JBEBJM010000053.1:0-4230 GCA_040079895.1 Nitrospira sp. | reverse complement strand
GTGGGCAGAACATCGAGCAAAATGCGATGGTGACTGCCCTAACTGCGACCCACGTGCATACCCTGACGAAGACTAGTTCCTTCAAATCCGGCCGATTCACTTCGGCCGGGTCCCATCAAAGTTTTTAAATCTCTTGAAAATTTTGATGGGACGAATTGTTCGTTCCCAGGTTCATTTCAGGAGAAATATGCTCAAGTTTCTGATTGCGATAGTGTTTTCGATTGCAGGGTCATACCTCGCACTCTTCCACACGTTCAGCACCGGCATTCCCTTATTTGATGGATCTCTCGGCCCTATGCTGGGTTTGACCATGTTCATCATCGGGTCTGCTGGGATCGGAATTCTCTGGCCATTCAGGTCACAAGACTGATCAGACAAAGACCAGTGATCAGTTCCTGCCCCGTACAGACCCCGCACAGTATGCGCCCGGTTCTGCGCGGGGTTTTGTTTTACAAAAAAGTTGAATTTTAAGCCTAAAATATATTTGACATATAACTTAAAAATGATATAATCTGAAAAGAGTTTGATCTTCGTCAACTGATTTTGGCGCTACGCCATAGGACTTCCTAAAAGTAGTGGAGGGTGTGAAATGGAAAAGACCATTCGTATCGCGATTGCCTGCTTCGCCGGATCGTTCATCGGAGGTGTCATTGCTTTTCAGATCGGGCACGTCGGTTGGCCGATCGGTGCACTCGTCGGTGGGCTCATCGCCTACCTCGGGTTCGACTTTGCGGCGGTCATAGCCGCAATCCCAGTAGTGTGGGAGAGCATCTCGAGCTGGAAACCGGACTACCCTGTATGGCGATTCAGGTTCAGGAATGGTCTTGGTTTCTTGGGTATGGCACAAACACTGCTACTGTTTTTTTTACCGATAATGGAGATGACCAAGCCCAACACATGGGGGTTTCTGTTGTCTGCCCATGCAGCTATGTTCATCGCTGGGTTCATGTCGGCAGGAAAACGTAATCAATACGGCCAACTGCCAGAAGATTTGATGCCCTACAAGGATACAAACCCAGTGGGAGCAGCCTACTGGTTTTGTAGGGGGCTCCTCTGGCTCATCGTTCGGATTCCTCGGGTAACCCTGAAGACAAGGGGCTATCTAGGTCTCCTCATCAGAACATCGTGGAAGTTCACGGTCACACTCTTCCACATCATTCACTCCGAGCTTCGACTCTTGTGCGCGGTGGATGCGGCGCTCGGCACTACTGTCGGATACTTCAGCGGAAACGCGCTTATCGGCGCCGTCGCTGGAGCCGTTCTCGGCGTCCTGAATTACGAGATCATCACCGTTCGTGTGATGCAGGTCGCTGGCGCAAAATCAATCTTCCGCTAATACCGGAAGTACAACCCCGCACAAAACCCCGCGCAGTACGCGCCCGGTTCTGTGCGGGGTTTTGTTTTACAAAAAAGTTGAATTTTAAGCCATTTTGGGCTATATTTGTTCGTATATGTCAAAAGAATACATCATACCCACAGATGAAGAAAAAGCTTTAAAAGCTAGCCTGCAAACTCGAGACGATATAGAAGCTTCTCGAATCAAAAGATACCTATCTATGCCGGACCTTTCTCGCACAGAAGGTAGCCCTATAAAAGAGATTGTGGATAAAACTCTAAAGGTTAAAAGCTTAGAGGGTCTAGATATAATCAAAATCCCTGAAATCATTTCAACAGACATCCTGTTTGACCTTTTCAACATGCCAGAAGGACACCCAGCAAGAAGCACTTCTGATACATACTATGTAGACAAGAAAAATGTTCTTCGAACACACGATACTGTTTTCTGGTACTACTATTTGAACTTACCTGAAATAAAAGAGCGAATCGCTCGTGGTGAATCTGTTGGAGCTTTGTGTTATGGAAAAGTTTACAGAAAAGACGAAATAGACAACAGACATATGAACGTCTTCCACCAAATCGGCGGACTTTTCCTAGCTCCTGATAACAAAAAAATAACAACACCTGAAGATCTAAAAGGTGTTCTGTCTGACGTAGCAAAAAGTATTTTCGGAGAAAATGTAAACTTTCGTTTCTATGATCACACATTCCCCTACACTGACCCATCGTTTGAAATGGAAGCAGAGATAAACGGCAAATGGGTAGAGATGCTTGGTTCTGGTCTTCCTCGAAAAACAGTTCTATCGAACTTTGGTTTGGAGGGATACAACGGCTGGGCTTTCGGTTTCGGTATAGAGCGTCTGGCTATGGCTTCTATGGAACTTCCAGACATACGTCTACTTTGGTCAGAGGATCCTAGAGTCACAAAACAACTGAAAATAGGTAACAAGTTCGTCGAAGTTTCAAAGTTCCCTCCTGTAGTTCGAGATATTTCTTTTGTTGTAGACAACACTTTTGTACCAAACGACTATTTTGATCTAGTTCGCGAGACAGCGCCAAACCTAGTAGAACAAGTAGAGCTAATAGACAAATACGAAAACGCAGAGAAGTTTGGTGCAAACAAAGTCAGTTACGCATACAGAGTTACATACAGACACCTGGACAAAACTCTAACTGGCGAAGAGGTGGATGAGATTCACAAGAAACTGGAAGATGTAACGACTAAAACATATAATGCAATTATTAGATAGGTATTTATTCGTAGCCATTCGTAGATTCGTATCATTTGCATATTTGTATATTTAATTAAAATGCCAGACCTAACACATTTGATAACATACATATTTCTTTTTGCTTCATTAAACTTTGAAGTTTTTTTACTTATCACATATTTCGAAAATAGAGTAAATATGAAAAAAGAAGATGAGTTTGTTGCTATGGGTGTTAAAAAATATCCTTCTGTAACTATTATCGTACCTTGTTGGAACGAAGAAACTACCGTATCAAAAACAATATATTCACTATTAAATCTTGATTACCCAAAAAATAAACTGAAAATAATGATCGTGGATGACGGCTCAACAGATAGAACGTGGGAAGTAATACAAAAGTTTAAAAACAACCCACAGATAGAACTACATACAAAAGAAAACGGTGGTAAATACACAGCTCTAAACTATGGATTATCAAAATTATCAACTGATCTTGTGGGATGTTTGGACGCTGACTCGTATGTACACAAAGATTCCCTGAAACAAATAGTCACGTATTTCCAAGACAGAGAGACTATGGCTGTTGCGCCATCCATTAAACTCTGGGAACCAAAATCTGTTCTACAACTTCTACAAAAAGTTGAATACGGCTTTGGTATCTTCACCAGAAAAATGTTCCACTATATGCAGGCTATCTACATCACCCCTGGACCTTTTTCCATTTTTAGAAGCGAAGTTTTTGAAAAGCTTGGCCCGTATAAACACGCTCATCAATGTGAAGATATCGAAATCGCTTTACGAATGCAGAAAAATCATATGAAAATAGCTCACGCATACAAAGCTATTGTCTATACTGTGCCCCCAAAAACTATAAAAAAACTTCTGGTACAAAGAATTCGTTGGTCACATGGTTTTATAAAAAATGCTGTGGATTATCGAGATATGTTCTTTAAAAAACAGTACGGAAATGTTGGCATGCTTATCCTACCTATGGCTAGCATCTCTATAGTTTCTGTTTTATTTGTTTCGCTTGTTTCTATCTTTAATATATTAAGATCACTTTTTGAAGAATACGTAAAAATCCAAACAATAGGACTACCCCACTTAGGATGGTTCAACTTTGACTGGTTCTACATAAATACAGAGTTTCTAGCTATAGTAGGAGTAGTAGTTTCTATAGGAACAATCAGCATGATACTTATGTCTAAAAAGATATCCGAGGGAGACTACGATATAGGAATGGACTTGATTTATTACCTCGCATTGTATATGTTTATTGCGCCGATATGGATAGGAAAAGCAGCGTTTAATGCACTGTTTTCTATCAAAACTAGTTGGCGATAATACCAAAGATATGCAAAACGAAATCAACTGGAAAAAATATTTCTTCTCTTTCGCTATTACTGCGATTATTTTTGCTACAGCTATTATACTGTCCAACTATTTTGCAAATAAAAAACTAGCGGATATAAGAAACATCCAAGACAAAATCGCTATTGATATTCTCTCGTCTGAAACACAGTTCTCTCTTTTGGAAGAGTCATCATGTAAAGACGTCGGTAGTGGAAGCCTATCAACAGAGTTAGGAACTCTAGAAGAAAAACTGGCATACACAGAAAACAACCGTGGCGAAAAAGATGCAGAGGTTATCACGCTGAAAAAATACTATTATCTTTTGGAA
>JBEBJM010000052.1:0-4330 GCA_040079895.1 Nitrospira sp. | reverse complement strand
CGTAAATCTACAGAGGATAAGGATCGACAAGTCATCTCTATTGAGTCACAAGAACGAGAACTATTGGAATTTGCCAAGAAGGGTAATTTGGATGTTGTCGGTATTTATCATGAGGAAAAATCAGCTCATAAACGCGGTAGGCCAGTATTTGCAAAAACTATAGATCTTATGGATCAAGGAAAAGCCAATGCTTACATAGTTTGGCAACCAAATCGTATAGCTAGAAATACAGCAGATGGAGGGCTTGTGATTTCTTACATGGACGAAGGAACTATTCGTGAAGTTAAAACTCCCTTCAAAACTTATACTAATAGTTCTGATGACAAGTTCTTTCTACTGCTTGAATTTGGGATGGCTAAAAAATCATCTGATGACATGATTGTAAGTGTTAAACGTGGGCATCGTGCAAAAGTCCTTGCAGGTTGGAGAAATGGAGTTGCACCACTTGGTTATCTCAATAATCTCGATAAGCCAAAAGGTGAAAGGAATATCATTATAGATCCTGAACGATTTGATCTTGTAAAACGTATATTTCAATTATTCCTAACTGGAGAATACTCTGTAAGAAAAATTAGACAAGAAACGATTAAATGGAAATTAAAAACTAGACAGACCAAAAGACAAGGTGGTAATTATCTTCAAATATCTCACATATACCGAATCTTAACCCAGCCATTTTATTACGGATGGTTCAATGTAAAGAGTGATTCAGATCTACACAAAGGAGAACACTTGCCAATGATTACTGTGGAAGAGTTTGATTTGATACAGGCAAGACTTGGTAGAAAAGGAAGACAACGCCCAAGAAGCAGTCTTAACTTCCCATATACGGGCCAAATCGAGTGTGGTGAATGTAGTTCCATGATTACAGCAGAGGAGAAACACCAGCTTATCTGTACAGAATGTAAGTTTAAGTTTTCTTACAAAAAAAGAGACAATTGTCCTCGATGCGGTCAAAAAATCGAAGAAATGAAAAAGCCATCAATCCTCCACTATGTTTATTATCACTGTACAAAAAGAAAGAATGATAAATGTACACAGCATTCAATTAGAATCGAAGATCTTGAACCTCTGATTGATCAGAAACTAAGTGACTTCAAACTTTCACCTGAGTTTACTCAATGGGCACTTGAAGAACTTGCTGAAGACAATGAACGAACGATCAATAGCCAAAATGCGGTGATTGATTCTCAACAGAAACGATATAAAGATGTTGTGAGTGAATTACAGAATTTAACAAAACTCTATACTTCGCCATCGAATGCTAATGGAGAGTTACTTTCTATGGAAGAATACGAACCTCAACGCAGGGTTCTTTTACAAGAAAAGAAACAGATTGAGGAAGCTCAACAAGATGTAGGGAAAAAAATTGAGGAGTGGATTGATTGGACAGAAAACTCATTTAACTTTGCAGTTGCGGCACGGGTTTGGTTTGAAAATGGGTCACCAGAGCAAAAAAGAACTATCTTTGCGTCACTTTCAGGTTCGAACCTAATACTAAAAGACAATAAACTTAGTGTTTCATTGAAGAAACCGCTAGATCTCTATAAACAGATAGCAATTAAGTACCCATCAACTACACAAGCGTTCGAACCTACAAAATATCGCTCTAGTAAAAGGAAATATCTGCCTTTTGAGACAGATATTCCTGCTTTGCGGATGGGGTGAGATTCGAACTCACGGTCCAGTTACCCGGACGCTAGTTTTCAAGACTAGTTCGTTAGACCACTCCGACACCCATCCTTATTTAACCTTCTATTGTTTCCACTGTGTATTTTCTGGCAACAAACCTGATGTATATAATATCCAGAATCCCCAAAGTGTTAACAAGTAAAAGCAGGATAAACCATTTTTTGTGTGAAAGTTGGGCTGCCTTCCATAAAGCCAAACCTTTCCATGGTAGAGACCATACGGTGACAAGCACCACAAGCCATACCGGGAAACCACTTAAAACTGCTGTATCCATGAAGGACATAGTAGCAAAAAGTTTGAATTGGGTCTACTTTATACTTTTGGCTTTATGGGCTATGCTATCCATATGAGATATTTGGGTATTGATTATGGAGCAAAAAGAGTGGGGGTGGCCTTGTCGGACGAGGCGGGAGATTTTGCTTTCCCTTTGGTTGTTTTAGAAAATACGGATCAGTTGGTTTCAGAAATTATCAGTATTTGTAGGAAACAAGATGTCGGTGTTGTGGTTGTGGGGGATTCAAAAGATTTTTCTCAAAAAGAAAATGAAATAATGAAAGAGGTTACACCTTTTGCAAAAGTTTTACAGGATATGCTCGGAGTTCCTGTTTATATGCATCCAGAGTTTATGACCTCTATCGAGGCGGAGAGACTTCAGGGTAAAAATGATATGCATGACGCTAGTGCCGCAGCTATAATTTTGAAAAGTTATTTGGAGACTATTAAAAATAAACAATAAATAAAATGATATCAATCGATGATTTTAAAAAGTTAGAAATAAAAATAGGACACATACTAAGTGCGGAAAAAATAGATGGGGCAGATAAACTTCTGAAACTTTCTGTTGATATGGGAGAGGAGAGTCCTCGTCAAATAGTTTCTGGTATCGCTCTTTATTTTCCTGATCCACAAACACTGGTTGGTAAAAAGTGTGCCTTTGCTAGCAACCTCGAGCCGAGAACTATCCGAGGTTTTGAAAGTCAGGGGATGATTTTGGCTGTTAGTGGAGGAGAAGGTGAAAATAATTTTTTCTCTTTACTTGAAACAAGTTCAAATGTTACTGCCGGTAGTGCTGTAAAGTAGATAATTTTGTTTTAATGTAAATATATTTGGTATATAATTATACCAACGATGTTTAAAAAAATATTTGACATTTTTCCTCCACCAAAGTTTCTAGATATTCCATATGCGGGTATATCTATTTCTGACGACTTTGTTCATTGCGTCAAGTTTACTAAAAAAAACGATAGCGTTCTTATTGAAAAATTTGCCGAAAGACCGATATCACCCGGAGTTGTTACTTCTGGTGAAATAAACAAAAAAGAAGAAATCATTGAGATACTAAAGGCTTTAAAAAATGATCTAAATCTTACTTATGTAAAGGTGTCTTTACCAGAAGAGAAAGCGTATCTATTTACAGCTAAAATACCTCTAGTGGAAAAAGGTGATGTTGTTAGTGCGATAGAGTCAAAAATAGAAGAAAACGTACCAGTATCACCAGAAGAGCTGATATACGACTACAAACTAATAGACCACAGAGAGAAAGATCATTTAGATGTTGTGGTTTCTACAATACCAAACGCCGTTATTGATTTATATATAGATGTTGTTTCTGGCGCGGGGTTATCTCTACTATCTCTAGAAATAGAGTCTCAAGCTGTCGCTCGCGCTGTTGTGTCTAAAAAAACAGCCGGAACAGTTTTAGTTGTTAATTTTCAAAAAGAAAAGTTTGGTATGTATGTTGTTAGTGATACCATCGTTCGTTTTACATCAACGCTGTCTTTTCAGGGAGAGGTTTCTTCAAACCTAGATCTCATCTCTCAAGAAATAAAAAAACTCTATACTTATTGGCATACACTAAAAGAGAATGTAGATAAAGACGAAAAAGTTATAAAACAGATTATCGTGTGCGGTGGTGGTTTCAATGAAGATGTTGTGTCGTATTTTACATCCAAAAATGAGGCGGTCGTCTCTATGGGCAACGTCTGGGTAAACTCTTTTGATATAAACAAAGTCGTTCCACCAATCTCTTTTGTAGACTCTTTGCGTTTCTCTTCGGCAATAGGTCTGGCTCTTCCTAATGAGGTTTTAATTTAATTTCTATGTTCAATTTATTACCAAAAAGTTTTAAAGATGAGATCAAGTCTGAATATAAAAGACGGAGACTTATTTTAACTTTGGTTTTAATAATTTTTCTACAGATTTCTGCTTTAGTTTTTATTTTTCCATCATGGTCAGAATCAGTATCTAGAGAGCAAGAGACCATATCTGAAATAGAAGGTATAAACCAGTCGCTATCTTCAAAAGACGCTAGCCCTATAGCTTCTATTATCTCTGAAACAAACTTAAAACTAAATATAATAAATGCCACGATGCAATATCCAGAGTTTTTGCCTTTTCTGGATTTGGTATTATCGAACAAGTCTTCGCTAGTTCATGTAAACAGCATTTCTTTTACAACTGTTAGTACATCAACAGCGAATATAAGTCTTAGTGGTGTTTCTGGCACACGAGAGGCTTTAGTGGCTTTTGCTAAAAGTCTAGAAAATACAAAATCATTTAAAAAGGTTAATCTACCAGTCTCCAACCTAGCAAAAGATAAAAATATAAGTTTCTCTATTACTATGACTTTTTCAAAATA